>JAKDNL010000021.1 GCA_030451825.1 Pseudonocardia sp.
TGCGCGTCGGAGCGGTTGCCCGCGGCCCGCGCCGGGAGCTTCCCGGTGGCCAGGTAGTCGGCGATCTTGACCGGTGACACGCCCTATCGGGAGCGCCCGGAGCCGGCGCGGTTGCAGGTCGTGGAACGGATGCTGCAGGAGGTCATGGCGCTGCTGCACCGCCTGGCCGGGTAGGGGCGTCAGTCCCGATGGGGCGGGGGGCCGGTCGTGCCGCGGACGACCAGGCGGGTCGGGAGATCCACCCACGGTGCGGGATCACCGCCGGACAGGGCGTCCATCAGCGTGCGCGCGGCCAGCTCACCCTGGTCGCGGACCGGTTGCGCGATCGTGGTCAGGTCGGACACCGCGGCCATCTCGTGGTCGTCGAACCCGATCACCGAGACCTGCCCCGGCACGTCGATCCCGGCCCGGCGCAGCGTCCGGACCAGGCCGAACGCCAGTTCGTCGGACATCGCGAACACCGCGGTGGGCAGCGTGGCGCAGCCGAGCAGGCGCTCCGCCGCCCGGGTTCCCGCCTCGACCCCGGCGCCCTCGGCGACCACCCATTCGTCGCGGACGGGCAGGGCGGCCTCGGTCAGGGCGTCGACGAAGCCCTGGTGCCGGATCCGGGTGGTGTGCCGGCCGCAGGCCTCGTCCGGGTCGAACGAGGCGAGCGCGATGTCGCGGTGCCCGAGCCCGGCCAGGTGCCGGACCGCGGTGCGGGCGCCCGCACGGTCGTCGACGCCGATCCGCGGCCGTCCGGGCAGCGGGTCGCCGACGACCGTGATCGGCACCCCGAGCGAGGAGACGACGCCGTGCTCGGGCTCGTCGAACGCCGACGCGACGACGATCAGCCCGTCCACCCGCCCGCGCACCGGGAGCGTCGCGAAGAAGTGCGCGCGACCGGCCGGGTCGCCGAGGTTGTGCAGCAACGTGCCGAACCCGGCCCCGGACAGGACCTGCTCCACCCCGCTGATCGCCTCGGCGAAGAACCACTGCGTCGGGAACCGGGCCAGCACCCCGACCGTCATCGTGGATCCGTGCGGTGCGGGTGCGCCCGGGAGCACGTAGTCGAGCTCAGTCGCGGCGCGCAGCACCCGCTCCCGGGTCGCGGCCGAGACCGAGGTGGCGCCGTGCAGCGAACGGGACACCGTCGCCGGGGACACCCCGGCGCGGCGCGCGACCTCGCGCACCCCGACCCGTCCCGGCTCGTCCGTCACGTCTCCCCCGTCACCTCGTCGGCGCCATTCTGCAAGCACGTCGACAGCTCCTGCAACACTGTGAAACAGAATGAAACACCGAGAAACACCCACGCACGGGGAGAGGGCATGACCGCGAACGACCTCGACTGGTGGCGCGACGCCGTCGTCTACCAGGTCTACATCCGCAGCTTCGCCGACGGGAACGGCGACGGCGTCGGTGACATCGCCGGCCTGCGCGGCAAGCTCGATCACCTGGCCCGCCTGGGCGTCGACGCGATCTGGATCAACCCCTGGTACCCGTCGCCGCTGGCCGACGGCGGCTACGACGTGGCCGACTACCGGTCGATCAACCCGACGTTCGGCGACACGGCCCAGGCCGAGGCGCTGCTCACCGAGACGCACGAGCGCGGCATGAAGGTGCTGCTCGACATCGTGCCCAACCACCACTCCGACGCCCACGCGTGGTTCCGGGCGGCGCTCGCGGCGGCCCCCGGTTCACCGGAGCGCGACCGCTACGTCTTCCGTCCCGGCCGCGGCCCGGACGGCGCCGAGCCGCCGAACAACTGGGAGTCCATGTTCGGTGGGCCCGCGTGGGAACGAGTGCCGGACGGCGAGTGGTACCTGCACCTGTTCGACGTCACCCAGCCCGACGTCAACTGGGACAACGCCGAGGTCCGCGACGACGTCGAGACCACGCTGCGGTTCTGGTTCGACCGGGGCGTGGACGGATTCCGGATCGACGTCGCGAACGCGATGATCAAGCAGGACGGGCTGCCGGACATCGTCGAGGGCGTGAACGACGAGCAGGACGGGAACCACCCCTACCTCGACCGCGACGAGGTGCACGAGATCTACCGCTCGTGGCGCCGGATCGGCGACTCCTACGACCCGCCGAAGGTGTTCGTCGCCGAGGCCTGGGTACCCGACCCGGAGCGCCTGGCCCGCTACCTGCGCCCGGACGAGCTGCAGACCGCGTTCAGCTTCAACTTCCTGCGCGCCGCGTGGCTGGCCCCGGACCTGAAGGACAACATCACCGAGGCGATCGCGGAGAACGACGCCGTCGGCGCGCCGGCGACCTGGGTGCTGTCCAACCACGACGTCGCACGGCACGTCTCGCGGCTGGCCCGCAAGCCCGAGACCGGCCGCGGCTACTGGCTCGACGACCTGCTCGACCTGCCCGCGGACTTCACCCTCGGCCTGCGCCGGGCCCGCGCCGCGACCCTGCTGATGCTCGCGCTGCCCGGCACCGCGTACCTCTACCAGGGCGAGGAGCTGGGCCTGCCGGAGGCGGAGGACATCCCGGCCGACCAGCTCGACGACCCGACCTGGGAGCTGTCCGGCCACACCAAGCGCGGCCGGGACGGCTGCCGGGTGCCGCTGCCCTGGTCCGGCGACGCTCCGCCGTACGGTTTCTCGATCGACGCTTCGCCGGGAGTGGGCGGCCCCTGGCTGCCCCAGCCACCGGAGTTCGCGGCCTGCACGGCCGAGAAGCTCGAGGCCGACCCGGAGTCGATCCTGCACCTCTACCGGGACGCCCTGATGATCCGGAAGGCGCACCCCGCCCTCGGCGGCGGCGAGCTGACCTGGAAGGACTCGCCGGAAGGCACACTCGCGTTCACCCGCGAGCCGGGGTTCACCGCACTGGTCAACGTGTCGTCGACGCCGGTCTCCCTGCCCGAGGACGCCGAGATCCTGCTGGCCAGCGGCCCTCTCACCCGCTATGGCTCCGTCCCCGCCGACACGACACTCTGGCTCCGCAACGCCTGATCCCTCCGCCACTCGTGAACCACGACGAGCGTGGCGCGCTCGTCGTGGTTCACAAGTGCGGCCGGCAGGTCGACCGGGACGGGTGAGTGGTTCAGGCCGCGATCGGCCAGGAGGGGTGCGACCACGCGTCGTCGCGGACGGCGCGCTCGGAGAGCTCCCAGAGGCGGGCGGCGGTGTCCGGGTCGACCGCGTGCGCGGCGACGCCCCGGTGGAGGCCGGGCTCGGCCGGGGCGGCCTCGTTGACATCCTCGAAGTACCGCCCGGTCACGCCACTGACCAGCGGTGACGCGGCCAGGAGCACGGACGTGGCCGCTCCCTGCTCCGGCGTCTTCCACTGAGGCGTCCCATGGGGCGCACCGGCTCCGGCCCGCACCCGGAGGCGGGCCAGGTCGGCGTCGGAGATGTGGCGCTGCAGGCCGGTGCGGATGGCGCCGGGGGTCAGCGCGTTGACGCTGATCCCGTCGTCGGCCCAGCGCCGCGCCGCTTCGACGGCGAACAGGACGTTCGCCGACTTGGACCGCGCGTAGGCCACCGAGCGGTCGTAGCGGCGGCTCAGGAAATGCGGGTCGTCGAGATCCACGCCGGCACGCAGGTGCGCGCTCGAGCTGACCGAGACGATCCGGGCACCGTCGACCGCGGTCAGGGCCCAGTGCAGGCCGGTGGCCAGCTCGAAGTGACCGAGATGGTTCGTCGCGAACTGCAGCTCCCAGCCCGCGGCGGTGCGGGTCTCCGGGGTGGCCATTACACCGGCGTTGTTCACGAGCATGTGCAGCGGCCCGTCCCAGAGCCGGACGAAACGCGCGACCGACGACGGGTCGGCCAGGTCGAGCTCGCCGACGCGGACCATCGGGTTGTCGGTGACCTCGGCGATCTCGGCACGGGCGCGTTCGCCGGCGTCGACGTCGCGGACGGCGAGGGTGACCTCGGCACCGGCCCCGGCCAGGGCGCGGGCGGTCTCGTAACCGATGCCGGAGGCGGCGCCGGTGACGACGGCGCGGCGACTGGAGAGGTCGACGCCGGTCAGCACCTCGGCGGCGGTGGTGGCGGCGTCGAACGGGGTACGCAGCAGGGTCGATTCGTTCAGGGTCGATTCGTTCAGGGTCGATTCCGTCAGTGTCAGTTCCTTCTGGGTGGGCGCAGTCATGGTGGGTTCCCGTCTGCGAGGGGTCCGGAGAGCGGGCCCGGGGCATCGAATCGGAGGATCCTCCGGTATGACGACAACTCTAAACGGAGTACTCTCCGGTTCGCAAGCCGTAATCTGCTCGGCGATACCACCGTCGGAGAGAGGGGCGACCATGGCCGCCAGCACGCGCCGCGGGATGCGCGCCGACGCCGCCCGCAACCGCGAACTGCTGCTCGACGCCGCTCTGGCGGCCTTCGCCGCCGGCGGGGCCGACGCGACGCTGGACGGGATCGCGAGGTCCGCCGGCGTCGGGATCGGGACGCTCTACCGGCACTTCCCCACCCGGGAGGCGCTGGTCGAGGCCGTCTACCGCAACGAGCTGGACCGGCTCTGCGACGCCGCGGACGACCTGCTCACGCGGATGCCGGCGGACGAGGCGCTGCGCGCGTGGATGGACCGCTTCGTCGACTACATGGTCACCAAGAAGCACATGGCCGACGCCCTGCGCGCCGTCGTCGCCAGCGGTGGGACACCGTTCGCGCACAGTAGGGAACGGATGGGCGCCGCCGCCGGACGGCTGCTCGCCGCGGGTGCCGCCGACGGCACGCTGCGGTCCGCCCTCGGACGCTCCGATCACATCGGCACCGACGGCGGCACCCGCGGCGAGAAGCCCTGCGTCGGTGGCTCGGACGTGCTGGTCGGCATGAGCGGGGTCTGCATGACCGCCGGCGAACCGGACGGCCGGGCGCAGGCCGGCCGGCTGCTGGACCTGCTGGTGGACGGCCTGCGCGCCCGGTAGGACCGACCACGGAAGTGAGCATCGCTTACGATGCCGCGCATGGGGTCGGGGGTGGGCACGGAGACCGTGCCGGAAGTTCCCGAACCTGGACCCGGTCGCCGGCACGCTGGCCGCGTTCTCCACCTACGCCGTCGCGTTCGTGTCCCGCCCGCTCGGCTCGGCGCTGTTCGGGCACTGGGGCGACCGGATCGGCCGCAAGTCGATGCTGATCGCGTCACTGCTGACGATGGGCCTGTCCACCGCGCTGGTCGGGGTACTGCCCGGCTACGCGACGCTCGGAGTGTTCGCGCCGATCCTGCTGGTGCTGCTGCGGTTCGTGCAGGGCATCGGGCTGGGCGGCGAGTGGGGCGGCGCGGCGTTGCTGGCCGCCGAACACGCCCCGCCCGGCAAACGTGGCCTCTACACCCTGTTCCCGCAGCTCGGCCCGGCCATCGGGTTCATCCTGGCGAACGGGGTGTTCCTCGGGCTGAGCATCGGCATGGACTCCGCGACGTTCGCCGCGTGGGGTTGGCGGATCCCGTTCCTGGCCAGCGCGATCCTGGTGCTGGTCGGCCTGCTCGTCCGGCTCGGGATCGCCGAGTCGCCGGTGTTCCGCCGCGCGGCGCCGACCCGGGTGCCGCTGCTGGGCCTGCTGCGCCACCAGCCCCGCGAGCTGCTGCTCGGTTCCGGCGCGAGGATCGTCCAGTACGCGCTGTTCTACACCGCGACGACGTACTGCCTGTCCTACGGCACGTCCGTGCTCGACATCCCGCGCACCGAGATGCTGATGCTGACGATGATCGCGGTGATCTTCCTCGGACTGTTCACCGTGGCCGGCTCGCTGGCCTCGGACCGCTTCGGACGACGACGCGTGGTGCTCGCCGGCTGCGTCGCCGGGATCGTCTGGGGGCTGGTGATCCCGCCGCTGGTGGCCACGGCCCTGCAGGCGAGCCTGGGCAGCATCGCGATCGGCGGGTTCATCTCGCTGCTGGCGGTGGTGAGCCTGTTCTGCGTCGTGAAGCTGCGCGAGACCCGCGACGAGGACCTGGACACGGCACGCACCGGGTAGCCGGTCGGTGGTCGTCGCGACGCGGCCATGATCACCCGCCTGGGGCGCCCGGAAAATGATCCGGGAACGTACCATCTCACGAGTGACCAGCGCGAGCAGGACGGGGAACGGCGGGGCACGCGGACAGCACGGGCGAGGCACCCGTCCGGATCCTCCCACCGACCTCGTCACCGCCCCCGGCTACGGCGCCCGACGGCTCTACCAGGCCTACCTGGCTGCCTGGAACCGGCACGTCGACCCGGTCCTGACCGGCCCGCAGTTCGCGGTGCTCTCCGCCGTGCGCGCCTACCCGGACTCCGACCAGAGCTCGCTCGCCGGCGCCGTCGCGTTGGACACCTCGACGATGGCCGACGTGTGCCGACGGATGGAGCGCCGCGGGCTGATCCGGCGCGTCGAGTCCCCGCACGACGCCCGCCGCAAGCTGCTCTCGCTGACCGACGAGGGCGAGGTCACATTCACCGAAGCGACCCGCCGTACCCGCCGGCTCGATCGGGCACTGCTCGAGGGCTGCCCCTCGGAGCTGCGCCCGCACCTGGCCGAGCTGCTCAACACCCTCGGCGAGCGCTGGGAGTCCGTCGCCGAGCACGAGCTCCCCTGAGCCGAGTCTGCGCAAGATCGATCCCTGTGGGAACTTCGGCGCCACCGGCGGCACCGACCTGCACACACAGATCGATCATCGTCGGACACACGGAGTTGCGGCGGCGTGTCCGCCGGTATCGCTGCGGGGTCATCTGCGCCAAAACTCTTGCGTCCTCGGATAGTACGTGCTCGGATTAGTTCCGAACGGACGGAGGAGCCCGGACCCCGGGCCCAGTGGAGACGAGGAGGGCTGACGTGGCACCGAGCCAGTCGTTTCAGGTCACGATCGCCGGCGGCGGCCTGGGCGGTCTCACCGCCGCGCTGTCGCTACGCCAGAAGGGCCTGCGGGTCACGGTGCTGGAGGCGGCATCGGAGCTCGGCGAGGTCGGGGCGGGGATCCAGACCGCGCCGAACGCCAGCCGGATCCTGATCGGGCTCGGCCTGCGCGCGCAGCTCGAGCGGATCCACACCGAACCGCAGGACCAGGTCCGCCGGCGCTGGGCCGACGGCAGCATCATCGCCCAGCTCCCGCTCGCCAAGCAGGTCGTCGACACCTACGGCGCGCCCTACTGGCACTACCACCGCGCCGACCTGCACCGCGTGCTGCTCGACGCCTGCCTGGACCCGGCCGGCCCCGGGCCGGCCGTGGACGTGCACACCGACGCGAGGGTCGTCGAGATCGACCGCACCGACCCGTCCCGCCCGGTCGCGGTCACCGCCCGCGGCGCCCGCTTCGACGGCGACGTGCTCGTCGGCGCGGACGGCGTCCGCTCCGCCGTGCGCGACCTGGCCGGTTTCGACGACACCCTGGTGTTCTCCGGCGAGATGGCCTACCGCGCGCTGATCCCCGGCGACCTGATCGTCGCCGACCCGGCGACCCGGTTCCTGGCCGACCGCTACCACTCCACGATCTGGTACGGCCCGGACAAGCACCTCGTGCACTACATGATCCGCGGCGGGGAGTACCTCAACGTCGTCGCGATCGTGCCCTGCACACCGGACGTCGAGCGGGACTGGAGCGGTCCGGCGTCGGCCGAGGACCTGGCCGGCGAGTACCCGGACTGGGACGACCGCGTCCCGGCGATGCTGTCCAAGGCCAAGGACGACGTCTCGGTCTGGGCGCTCTACCACCGCCGCCGCGACCCGGTCTGGGTCGACGGGCGGGTCGCGCTGCTCGGCGACGCCTGCCACGCGATGCTCCCCTACCAGGCCCAGGGCGCGTCCCAGGCGATGGAGGACGGCGCGGTGCTGGCCGAGGAGCTCGGCGCGGCCGGACGGGACGGCCTCGAGGGCGCGCTCGCGCGCTACGTCGACCGCCGCGCCAAGCACGCCGGCATGGTGCAGGACGCCTCGCTCCAGAACATGGACTTCTACCACCTTCCCGATGGCCCGGAGCAGCGCGAGCGCGACGCCAAGCTGCGTCGCTTCGACGGCGAGTCCGACGTCTCCTACGACTGGCTGTGGAGGGGCAGCCCGCTGCGCGACCCGGACAACGAGGCACTGACCTACCAGTTCGCACGCTGAGCGGAGCTTGCGGAGCGAACGTCAACGCTGACGCGCTCCCGCTCGACCCCTGAGAGACAGGAGACCACCATGCGTACCGGAGACCAGGTCGTCCAGGACCTGCCCTGGCGGTGGAACGTACAGGGCAAGATCTTCATCATCGGCGGCCTCGGCTACATGTTCGACGCCTGGGACGTCGCCCTCAACGGCTTCCTCACCCCGCTGCTGGGCGCCGAGTTCGGCCTGTCCACCGGCCAGCGCGGGCTGGTCGCGACGGCCAACCTGATCGGCATGGCGGTCGGCGCGATCGCCTGGGGCACGATCGCCGACCGGATGGGCCGCAAGAAGGCCTTCTCCATCACCCTGATGATCTTCGCGCTGTTCTCCGTGCTCGGTGCGCTGTCGCCGAGCTGGGAGATCTTCCTGGTGCTGCGGTTCCTGGCCGGTGTCGGCCTCGGTGGCTGCATCCCGGTCGACTACGCGATCGTCAGCGAGTTCTCCCCGCGCCGCCAACGCGGGCGGGTGCTGGCCGCGATGGACGGCTGGTGGCCGGTCGGCACCACGCTGGCCGGGCTCACGGCGACCATGCTGGTGCCCGTGGACGGGAACTGGCGCTGGATGCTGGCGCTGATGGTGCTGCCGGCGCTGCTGCTGGTATGGATCCGCCGCGGCGTGCCGGAGTCGCCGATCTACCTGGCCCGCACCGGCCGCGAGACCGAGGCCCGCGCCGTCATCGACGACATGGTCGCCCGCACCGGCGGCACGCCGGAGCCCTACGAGATCCCCACCGTCGTCCCGGAACCGGCCGCCTCGCGCAAGCGCGGGCTCTCCGCGGCGATCGAGCAGCTCAAGCTGGTGTGGGCGTTCAACCCGCGGATCACCGGCGTGGCCTGGGCGCTGTTCGTCTCGGTGATGATCGTCTACTACGCCGCGCTGAGCTGGATGCCCTCGATCCTGCGGGCACAGGGCATGGGCGAGGTCGCCGCGTTCGGCTCGACCACGGTGATGAACGCGGTCGGCATCCTCGGCGTGCTCACCTCGGTGCTGCTGGTCGAGGTCGTCGGGCGCAAGTGGCTGATCGGGGTCGCCGCGCCGCTGGCCGCGCTGTCGCTGCTGGTGTTCTCGCTGGTACTGGGCTCGCCGACGGCGGCGATCGTGATGATCGCGGTCTTCGGGTTCTTCTCCCTGGTGGTCATCCCGGTGATGTACGCCTACGTCTCCGAGCTGTACCCGACCGAGCTGCGGGCCAGCGGTTTCGGCTGGGCGTCGTCGATGAGCCGGGCGGTGACCGGGTTCGTGCCGCTGGTGTTCGGCAGCCTGCTCTGGCCGGTTCTGGGCCTGCCGCTGACGTTCGCGTTGATGGGCCTTGTCGTGGTCGCCGCGATCGTCTACATGGCACTCGGCGCGCCGGAGACCAAGGGCCGCGAGCTGGACCGGATCACCGTGTCCGGGCCGGTCGGCGCCGTGCAGACCGACGGTGGCGCCGGTGACGCCGGTGACGCCGGTGGCACTGCCCCGGCCGAGTCGAGCCGCACGCCGTGAAGCCCGCCGCCTTCACCTACCACCGGGCGCACTCGGTCGCGGGCGCGGTGGAGCTGCTCACCGAGCTGGGCGAGGACGCGAAGATCATCGCCGGCGGCCAGAGCCTGGTCGCGATGATGAACTTCCGCCTCGCCCGGCCCGAGCACCTGATCGACATCACGCACCTGGACGGCCTGTCCGGCATCCGCCGCGACGGCGACGCGCTGCACATCGGCGCCCTGACCACGCACCGCGCCGCGGAGAAGGCCGACCTCGGACCGGACTTCCGGCTGCTGTCCGGGGCGATGCGCTGGGTCGGGCACCTGCCGATCCGCACCCGGGGGACGGTCGGCGGCTCGATCTCGCACGCCGACGCGACGGCCGAGTGGTGCGTGCTGGCCGTGCTGCTGGACGCGGTCGTGGTCGCGCACGGTGCGTCCGGGCGGCGGGAGATCGCGGCGGCCGAGTTCTTCCTCGGCCCGTTCACCACCGCGCTGGAACCCGACGAGATGGTCGTCGAGGTCGTGTTCGGGCGCCCGGCCCGGCGCGCCGCGCTCACCGAGTACGCGGACCGCCGCGGCGACTTCGCGCTGGTGGCGGCCGCCGTCGACCTCGACGCGCCGGGCGGGGTGTCCGTCGTGCTGGGCGGCGTAGGCCCGGTCCCGGTGACCGTAGCGCCGTCGTCGCACGGGGCCGCCGCGATCGCCGACGAGGTGGCCGGCGCCGTCGAGCTGCGCGACGAACCGGGGATCAGCGCGCACTACCGGCGCGGCCTGGTCCGCACCCTGACCGCACGAGCATGCGAGGAGGCCACCACCCGATGAGAGAGCCCACGAGAACGTCCCCCCGTCGCGAGCCCCCGAAGCATGGCCCCACCGAAGTCCCGAAGGGTCCCCTCGCTCACCATGCCGTCCCGAACGGTCCACTCGTGACGCCGGGGGCACCGCACCTGCGACGCGACGGGGCCTGGGTGGGGGCGTCGGTCCCGCGACGCGAGGACCCGCGCCTGCTGGCCGGGCGCGGGCGGTTCGTCGACGACGTGACGCTGCCCGGGATGCTGCACGCCCAGTTCGTCCGCAGCACCGAGGCACACGCGCGGATCCTGTCGGTGGACCTGGCCGAGGTGCGCGAGGTCCCCGGCATCGTCGCCGCCTACACCGCCGAGGACCTGGGTCTGGCCGACATCACGGCGCTGCTGGAACGCCCCGCGCACGAGTTCGTGCCGACCTCGATGCCGGTGCTGGCCCGCGACCGGGTCCGTTACGTGGGCGAGCCGGTCGCGATCGTGGTCGGCCGCGACCCGTACGCGGTCGAGGACGGCGTGGAGTCCGCGGTCGTCGAGTACGAGAACCTCGACCCCGTGGTCTCCGACACCGCCGCGCTGGCCGAGGGCGCCCCGCTCCTGCACGACGAGGCGACGGCGAACACGCTGGTCGACGTGTCGCTGTTCGCCACCGAGGGCATCGACGACGTGTTCGCCGACGCGCACACCGTCGTCGAGGTGCACACCCGCACCGGCCGGCAGAACGCGCTGCCGCTGGAGACCCGCGGCGCCGTCGCCGCCTGGGACGACCGCGACGAGCAGCTGCACGTCCAGACCTGCTCGCAGGTCCCGCACCAGGTCCGCACGGTGCTGGCGCGCTGCGTCGGGCTGGACGAGAAGCAGGTCCGGGTCACCGTGCCGGACATGGGCGGCGGGTTCGGGCAGAAGTGCGTCGTCGGGCGCGAGGAGATCGCCGCGGCGGCCGCTGCGCTGGCGCTGCGACGGCCGGTGAAGTGGATCGAGGACCGTCGGGACGCGCTGACCGCGTCGTTCCTGGCCCGCGAGCAGCGCTACGACGTGCGCGCCGCGTTCTCCGCCGACGGCGAGATCCTCGCCCTGGACGCCGACGTCGTCTGCGACATGGGCGCGTACTCCTGCTACCCGTTCACGGCCGGCATCGAGCCGCTGATGGCCTCGGCCGAGATGCCCGGCGTCTACAAGGTGCCCGCCTACCGGGTGCGCGGCCGCGCGGTGACCACGAACAAGGCGCCCACCGCCCCGTATCGCGGGGTGAGCCGCCCGCAGTACGTGATGGTCGTGGAGCGGGTGTTCGAGAAGGCGGCCCGCGCGCTGGGTGTGGACGCCCTCGACCTGCGCCGCCGGAACCTGATCACGGTGTTCCCCTACACCGGAGTCAACAACATCACCTACGACCCGGGCTCCTACCGGGAGTCGCTGGACCTGTGCGAGGCGACGCTGCGCGAGGAGGGCTGGTTCTCCCGTCGGGACGGCGGGGACAAGGTGATCGGTATCGGGTTCTCCTGCTTCTCCGAGCGCACCGGCTACGGGTCCAACGCGTTCGCACAGCGCAAGATGGCCGTCGTGCCCGGCTTCGACATCTCCGAGATCAAGATGGACCTGGACGGGACGGTCGCGGTCACCACCGGCACGCTCTCGCACGGCCAGTCGCACGAGACGACGATGGCGCAGATCGTGGCCGACCGTCTCGGCCTCCCCTACGGCCGCGTCAAGATCGTGCAGGGCGACACCGACCGGATCACCTACGGTTGGGGGTCGTTCGCCTCGCGCTCGATCACCATCGGCGGCAGCGCCGTCGCGGCCGCGTCGGTGAAGCTGGCCGATCAGCTCCGCGAGATCGCCGCGCACCTGCTGGAGACCGACCTGGACTCGGTGGAGCTCGACGGCGACGGCGGGGTCCGCGAGCGTGGGACGGGCCGGCGCCTGCCCTTCAGCGACATCGCCGACGTCGCCTACCTGCGCGCGCACCTGCTGCCCAAGGGCGTCGGGCCGGGGCTGGCCGCGTCGGCGAGCTTCGACGTCGGCGGGGACGGCACGTTCTCCAACGCCAGCCACGGCGTCGTCGTCGAGCTGGACCCGGGCACCGGGGGCGTCGAGATCCTGCGCTACGTCTGCGTCGAGGACTGCGGGGTCGCGATCAACCCGCAGGTCGTCGAGGGCCAGGCCCGCGGCGGCATCGCGCAGGGCATCGCGGGCGCGCTGTTCGAGCAGGTCACCTACGACGAGACCGGCAACCCGCTCGCGCCGAGCTTCATGGAGTACAAGGTGCCGACCGCCGCGGAGATCCCGGACGTGCGGATCGAGCACCTCCAGACGCCGTGCGCGTTCACCGAGAGCGGGGCCAAGGGCGCCGGCGAGGGCGGCACGATCGGCGCGCCGGCCGCCGTCCTGAACGCGGTGAACGACGCGCTGCGCCACACCGGCGTCGAGCTCGACGACACCCCGATCCCGCGCGAGGCCCTCTACCGGGCCCTGGAGGGCGACCTTGTCTGACATCGCACTGATCGAGCTCACCGTCAACGGCGAGCGGCACGACCTCGCGATCGCGCCCCGCCGCACCCTGGTCGACGTCCTGCGCCACGACCTCGGCCTGACCGGCACCCACGTCGGCTGCGAGCACGGCGTCTGCGGGGCGTGCACCGTGCTCGTCGACGACGCCCCGGTGCGCGCCTGCCTGCTGTTCCCCGCCCAGGTCGAGGGCTCGCAGATCCGCACCGTGGAGTCGCTCGCCGAACCCGACGGCACCCTGAACGACCTGCAGCAGTGCTTCTCCGACCACCACGGCCTGCAGTGCGGGTTCTGCACGCCGGGGTTCCTGATGCTGGCCGAGGGCTACCTCGCCGAGGAGCCGGACGCGACCAAGGAGGAGATCCGCGAGGTGGTCGCCTCCAACCTCTGTCGCTGCACCGGATACCAGACGATCGTCGAGGCGATCGACGACTGCGCCACCCGCCGGAGGGCGAACCTCCAGGACCAGCTCGACAGGAGTTCCGCATGAGCCTGCACGGTTCCGAGACCGACGAGACCTACGACCGCGCCGGCTTCGGCGCCCCGGTCCGCCGCGGGGAGCGGCCGGTGATCGTGGTCGTGGACCTGACGACCGGGTTCACCGACCCCTCGTACCCGACCGGTGCAGACCTGACCGACGTCGTCACCGCCACGGCGTCGCTGGTGCTGGCCGCGCGGCCGGGCGGGGTGCCGGTGATCTACACGACGATCGGCTACACCCCGGCCGAGCTGGACACCGTCGTCTGGCTGGACAAGGCGCCCGGGATGCGCGCGCTGGCCGTGGGCTCCCCCGCCGTCGACGTCGACCCGCGGCTGCCCCGCACCGACGCCGACCACCTGATCATGAAGAAGGGCGCGTCGGCGTTCTTCGGGACTCCGCTGGCGACGACGCTGGCCTCGCTCGGAGCCGATACCGTGATCGTCTGCGGGGCCACCACCAGTGGTTGCGTACGCGCGACCGTGGTGGACGCGCTGCAGTCCGGCTACCCGGTGCTGGTGCCGCGCGAGTGCGTGGGCGACCGCGCGCAGGGCCCGCACGACGCGAACCTGTTCGACATCGAGGCCAAGTACGGCGACGTGATCGACCTCGCCGACGCACTGGCCTACGTGGAGGGATCCAAGTGACCACGACGCAGACCGCGACCCGCACGGTGCGCCAGGACGCGCTGGCCGACCTCGCCGACGTCGAGGCGACCAGCCGGTGGGTCCGCAACGGCGACGTGCGGCTGCACGTACTCGACTACGGCGGCGAGGCCACCCCGCTGGTGGTCCTGCCCGGCATCACCAGCCCGGCGGTCACGATGGACTTCGTCGCCCGCGAGCTCCGCGACCTGGTGCGGCCGATCGTGCTCGACGTGCGCGGGCGCGGGCTGTCCGACTCCGGGGACCACTACACCCTCCACGACTACGCCGCCGACACCCTGGCCGTGCTCGACGGTCTCGGGCTCGGCGACGACGCGCTGCTGCTCGGGCACTCGATGGGCGCACGGATCGCCGCCGTCACCGCGAGCCGGCGTGCCCTGCGCGGCACCGTCCTGGTCGACCCCCCGATGAGCGGACCGGGCCGCGGGCCCTACCCGACCACGCTCGAGGCGTTCCTCGGCCAGCTCGAGCAGGCCCGTCGCGGCACCGACGCCGACGAGGTCGCGCGGGCCTGGCCGCGCTGGCCGCGCCCGGAGCAGGAGCTGCGGGCGCGCTGGCTCTCGAGCTGCGACGAGCGCGCGATCGCCGAGACGCACGCCGGGTTCGAGAGCGAGGACTTCTTCGCGACGTGGCCGTCGGTGCCGGCGCCGAGCGTGCTGCTCTACGGCGCCGACTCCCCCGTCGTGACCGCGGCCGGGGTGGACGAGGCACGGGCGGCGAACCCGGCCGCGTCGTTCGTGGCGATCCCGGACGCCGGCCACATGGTGTTCTGGGACAACCCCGACACGGCGCTGGAGACCCTGCGCACGGCGCTCGGGGCCCTCTGATTGGTACGGTTACCGGTATGGCAACTCGCAAGGTGACCGTGTCGCTCGATGCTGTGGCGGTCTCCTACGGCGAGCGCGCCGCCGCCGCCGCCGGGGTCTCGTTCTCCTCGTGGCTTTCCCGCGCGGCTCGCCGCGAGGCCGTGCGTACCGGTATCGGCCCGTCCGCCGACGGCGCCGAGGCCGAGGCCGTCGCGGACGAGCGCGAGCACGCCGTCGCCGCGAAGGAGATGCGTGCGGCGGGGTGAGGTCTGGCGCTACGTCCCCCGCGGCTCACCCCGCGAGCAGATCGTCGTCATCGTCTCCAGCGACGGGCTCAACGAGTCGACACGGTCGTGGCTGCTCGCGGCGCCGGTGCTCGGCGAGGACCCGCAGGACATCCTCGCCGTCCCGGTGCCGGGGCAGGGTTGGGTCTCGGCCGGGAACCTGGCCCGCTACTACCGCGGTTGGTTCGCCGAGCACCTCGGCGCGCTGGACCCGTCGACGGTCCACGACCTGGAGTCCGCACTCCGGGCAGCGCTGGACCTGTGAGGCGAGGAGAAGGAGAGCGCGACGACCCCGCAGGATGTGACCCGCCGACCTGGCGGTCATGATGGACCCGTGGTGCACGCGGTGGATCTCGATCGTCTCGACGACGACGGCGGGCCCCCGCTCGTCGAGCTGACCCCCGCCGCCCGCGCCGCACTCGACGACGCGCACCGCCGCGACGTCGCCGCGCGGGATGCCGCGGCGGAACGGGAGCGCGCGGCGCAGGCCGCCGCCCGCGAGCGGGAGCTGGCCGCGTTCCTGGCCGAGCCCGACCCGCTCCCGGACGAGGTCGAGGAGCCGTCGACCGACGACGCCGGCACCGGTCCCGAGGCGAAGAAGACCGCGGTCGGCAGCTCGCGCCGGGCCCGGGTGGCGCGCCAGCGGTCCGCCGCGGCCCGGGATGCGACCCGGTCCTGGCACGGCATCGACCCCCCGGCGACGCCGGACGCGAAGGCCGCCCGGTGGACCGCGATCCAGGAACGGGACCGCCGCCGCGACGCCGCCGAGCAACGACGTCTGCTGCGCGAGCGCTCCCGGGAGTCCGACCGGTCGGACACCTGAGGCCGAGCGCCTGCAGGGCCATCTGCCCCATCGAGACAGCGGCCGGATGGCTCTCATGGACCCGGCTGTTCGTCGCTAGCATCCTGTGAGCACGCGCTGAGAGGCCAGTGTGACGGGCAGGGCGGGAATGTGACCCGGCGTCTCCGGGCCGTCCACCGGCCGTCCGCACTGAAGGAGCCAGCCGTGAGCCATGTACCCGAGGCGCTAGGTAACCCGCTGATCAACCGCGGTACCGCCTTCACCACGGCGGAACGCGCGAAGCTCGGCCTCGTCGGCCGGCTGCCCGCGGCCGTCGAGACGCTCGACGAGCAGGCGCGACGGGTATGGGCGCAGCTGCAGCGCAAGCAGACCGACCTCGGCCGCTACATCTACCTCGACCTGCTGCACGACCGCAACGAGACGCTGTTCTTCCGGGTGCTGGCCGACCACCTCGCAGAGCTGCTGCCCGTGGTCTACGACCCGACCGTCGGCGAGGCGATCAAGGAGTGGAGCCACGACTACCGGACCTCCCGCGCGGTCTACCTGTCCATCGACAGCCCGGAGGACGTGCGGGCATCGTTCGAGACCCTCGGCCTGGGACCCGACGACGTCGACCTGATCGTCGTCTCCGACGCGCAGGAGATACTCGGCATCGGCGACTGGGGCGTCAACGGCTCCGACATCTCCATCGGCAAGCTCGCCGTCTACACCGCGGCCGCCGGCATCCATCCGGAGCGGGTGGTCGCGGTCAACCTCGACTGCGGCACCGACAACCCGGTACTCCTCAACGACCCCGCCTACCTCGGCAATCGCCATGCACGTGTCACCGGGCAGCGTTACGACGACCTGATCGCCACCTACCTGGAGACCGCGTCGGGCATGTTCCCGAAGGCGCTGCTGCACTTCGAGGACTTCGGGCCGGCCAACGCGCGGCGGATCCTCGAGCAGTACCGCGACCAGTACCGGATCTTCAACGACGACATGCAGGGAACCGGTGCGATCGTGATGGCCTCGGTGATCTCGGCCATGAAGGTCACCGGCGAGGGCTTCGAGGCGCAGCGGCTGCTGGTCTTCGGGGCGGGCACCGCCGGCACCGGCATGGCCGACCAGATCTCGGCCGCGATGGTACGGGCGGGCCTGACCCCCGAGGAGGCGACGTCGCGGGTCTGGCTCGTGGACGTCCACGGCTTGATCACCGACGACATGCCCGGCCTGCCGGACTACCAGGCCGCCTACGCGCGCCCGGCCGCCGAGGTCGCCGGCTGGGCCGAGGGCGGGATCGACCTGCTGACCGCCGTCCGGCACGTCGCACCGACCATCCTCATCGGCACGTCCACGGCGCACAACGCGTTCACCAGGGAGGTCGTCGAGGCACTGTCCGCGGGGGTGGAGCGGCCGATCCTGCTGCCGTTGTCCAATCCGACCGAGCGGATCGAGGTCATGCCGCAGGACGCGGTCACCTGGTCGAAGGGCAAGGCGCTCGTGGCGGTGGGCATCCCGGTGCCGCCGTTCACCTACGACGGCACGACCTACACGATCGGGCAGGCCAACAACGCGCTGCTCTACCCCGGGCTCGGACTCGGCACGATCCTGTCGGGGGCGTCCGGAGTCACCGACGGCATGCTGCTCGCCGCGGCCGAGGCCGTCGCCGCCCAGGTCGACCCCACCGCGCCCGGCGCGTCACTGCTGCCGGAGGTGGCGAACCTGCGGGCCTCCTCCGCCATGGTCGCGGCCGCGGTGGTGCAGGCGGCCGCGCGCGACGGCGTCGCCCCGCCGCCGCCCGACACCCTGGTGCAGGCCGTGCAGGACGCGATGTATCAGCCCGTGTACCCGGCCGCGGAAGGCTGAGCGGTGACCCGGGTCGAGCACCGCGACGCGACGCCGATCGGCACCGGGGCGCACGGCACCCGAACCGAGTCGGACTCGATGGGCTCCATCGAGGTGCCCGCCGAGCACTACTGGGGCGCGCAGACCCAGCGGTCACTGATCCACTTCTCGATCGGCGACGACCGCATGCCGAAGGCCGTCTACCACGCGTACGGCC
Organism: Pseudonocardia sp.; assembly: GCA_030451825.1. Taxonomy (GTDB): domain Bacteria; phylum Actinomycetota; class Actinomycetes; order Mycobacteriales; family Pseudonocardiaceae; genus Pseudonocardia. Next base: position 17,911 of record JAKDNL010000021.1, read on the forward strand.
AGGTCAAGAAGGCGGCGGCGCTGGTCAACCACGCCGCAGGCCGCCTCGACGACGACCGCCGGGACGCGATCGTGGCGGCGGCGGACGAGGCGATCGCCGGTGAGCTCGACGCGGAGTTCCCGCTCTACGTCTGGCAGACCGGGTCGGGCACCCAGTCGAACATGAACGTCAACGAGGTGCTGGCCAACCGGGCCAGCCAGCTGCTCGGCGGGACGCTCGGCACGAAGGCGCCGGTGCACCCCAACGACCACGTCAACATGGGCCAGTCGTCCAACGACACCTTCCCGACCGCGATGCACATCGCGACGCTGCGCGTGATCCGGTCCGCCACCCTGCCGCACACGCGCGCGCTCGCCCGGGCGATCCGGGACAAGGCGGAGCGCTGGGTCGACGTGGTCAAGACCGGCCGCACCCACCTGCAGGACGCGACGCCGCTGACGGTCGGGCAGGAGTGGTCGGGCTGGGCGGCGCAGCTCGAGCAGGCCCTCACACGGCTGGAGTCGTCGCTGGATGCGCTCTACGACCTGGCCGCGGGCGGCACGGCCGTGGGCACCGGGCTCAACGCCCCCGACGGCTTCGCCGAGCAGATCGCGGCCTCGCTCACCGAGCTCACCGGCGAGCCGCTACGCACCGCGCCGAACAAGTTCGCCGCGCAGGGCTCACTGGACGCGATGGTCAGCGTCAGCGGTGCGCTGCGCGGCGTCGCCGTCGCGCTGATGAAGATCGCCAACGATCAGCGATGGCTGGCGTCGGGGCCCCGCGCCGGGTTGCACGAGCTGCGGCTGCCCGCGAACGAGCCGGGCAGCTCGATCATGCCCGGCAAGGTCAACCCCACCCAGCAGGAGGCCATGGTGATGGTCTGCCTGCAGGTCATGGGCGAGGACTCGATCGTGGCCGCCGCCGGAGCGCAGGGCAACTTCGAGCTCAACGCCATGCGGCCGATCATCGTCAACAATGTGCTGCACTCCGCGACGATCCTCGGGGACGCCTGCGTCAAGCTGCGCACCTTCAGCGTCGAGGGCGCCGAGCTCGACACCGAACGGATCGGCGAGCTGGTCGGTGCGTCGCTGATGCTCGTGACCGCCCTGAGCCCGGTGATCGGCTACGACAAGGCCTCGGCCGTCGCGCACAAGGCCGACGACGAGGGCACGTCGCTGCGCGATGCCGCGCTCGCCTGCGGGGTCGACGCCGCGCAGTTCGACGCCGTCGTGGACCCCCGCCGGATGGTCGGCGACCCGCACCGCGACCTCGGGATCCGCTGAGCGCCGACACGGCTGGGGAGGTGCACCGTGGAGCGTCGTGCGGCGGTAGCGGCCCAGGCGCGGTCGATCGCGGCGGCGTGGTCGCCACCCGGAGCCCCGCCGAGCTGGTGGCTGACCGCCGAGACGTTCACCGGGATCGCCGAGGACGACGTCCTGCTCGACCTCGCCGTCGCGATCGCGCCCGACCGGCTCCCGGCCCTGCTGCTGTCAGCCGCGCTGCGGCGGCGGGTGACACAGGCCCGGCCCGACCCGCTGGCCGGCTACTACCCGGCCCCCGGCGGGCCGCAGCCGCCGCGCGACGGCGGGTTCCGGCCGGCTTTGCGGGAGTTCGCGGCCGCCGACGCCGAGGCGATCGCCGCGCTGTGCGCGGCGCACCGCTACCAGATGAACGAGGTCGGCCGCTGCCTCGACGTGCTGCCCGCGCTCGGCGCCGTCGCCGCGGCCGACCCGCGGCCGCTGGCGCTGATCGACCTCGGCACCGGTGCCGGACTCGGCCTGCACCTGGACCGCTACGCCTATCGCTACGTGCTGCCCGACGGCTCGGCGTTGCACGCGGGCGACCCCGCGTCGCCGGTGCGGCTGTCCTGTGCCGTACGGACCCCGATGCCGCAGGTGCAGGTGCAGGTGCCGGCCGTGGTGCATCGGGTCGGTGTCGACGCCGAGCCGCTGGACGTCACCGACCCGGACACCGCCGCGTGGCTGGCCGCCTGCATCCCGCCCGAGGCCGGCGCGGTCACCCGGTTCGCCGCCGCACTCGACGTCGCCGCCGCGCACCCGGTGCCTGCGGTGCGCGGCGACCTGCTCGACGTGCTGGGTGGGGTGGTCGCGGACGTACCCGCGGCGGCGCTGCTCTGCCTGGTCGACACGTACGTGCACGTCTTCCTGCCACCAGATCGGCTGGCCCGCTTCCACGCCCTGATCGACGAGATCGGCCGCGAGCGCGACCTCGAGTGGGTCTCGGTCGACCCGCTCGTTCCGCTGGGACCGGCCGCGGACCGGAGCGTGCAGGGTCTGGACGTGCCCCCGGCGTGGCTGCTGGACAACCGCGAGGGCGGGGTGTTCGGACTGGTCGGGCGGGTCAGCGTGCGCGGCGGCCGGCGTACCGGAACGGTCCTGGGCCGGGCCCACCCGAGCTCGGCCTGGCTGGAGTGGCTCAGCGACCCGCATCGCGACCTCGGGATCTGCTGAGCGCGCCACGGGCGCGACCGATGTGCCCGTCCACATAGGGAGAGACCATGAGGATCGTCGTCGCCATGACCGGAGCGACCGGTGCGGTCTTCGGTGTCCGACTTCTCGAAGCCCTGAATGTCCTGGAAGTCGAGTCGCACCTTGTGCTCAGCCGATGGGCGGAGGTCACGATCTCGAAGGAGACCGGCCGCACCGTGCGCGAGGTCGCGGCGCTGGCCTGGGCCTATCACTCCCGCACGAACCAGGCTGCGCCGATCTCCAGCGGGTCGTTCCGGCACGCCGGGATGGTCGTCGCACCATGCAGCATGAAGACCCTGGCGGCGATCCGGTTCGGCCTGGCCGACGACCTCGTCGTGCGTGCGGCCGACGTCACGCTGAAGGAGCGACGCCCGCTCGTTCTCCTGGCTCGCGAGACGCCGCTCAACGACATCCATCTCGAGAACATGCTCGCGCTGAGTCGAATGGGCGCGATCATCGCGCCGCCGGTCCCGGCCTTCTATCAGAACCCGCAGACCGTCGACGACCTCGTCGACCACACCGTCGGGCGGGTGCTGGACGTCTTCGGCCTGGAGATGCCGGGGCTCAAGCGCTGGCCCGGTGGTCCACCCGACGTCGAGCTCTCACCCGCCGCCCCGCCTTCGGAGGCTGACACATGACCGCCGAGCACCGCTACACCCGGCCCGAGGAGTCGCGGGCCGCCGGGCTTCCGGAGTGGCTGGCCGGCTACCTCGACGGATCCGACCTGCTCGACAAGACTCAGGCGGCGCGGATCTCCACGGTAGATATCGACGGCTGGCCGCACGCCACGCTGCTGAGCGCGGGCGACATGGTGGCGCTGCCACCCGACCGCCTCCGTCTGTTGATCTATCCCCAGTCGACGACCACGGCGAATCTGACCCGCGACGGGCGGCTGGCGCTCACGCTGTCGGTCGACGGCGGCATGGGTGAGGTGCGGCTGCGCGCGCGCCGCCTCGACCCGCCACCCGAGGTCGACCTGGCGATGTTCGAGGCGATCGCCGAGTCGGTCCGCTTCCACCGGGCGCCCTACGCCGACGTCACCACCGGGGTCACGTTCGCCGTGCACGATCCGGAGACGGTGCTGGCGCGGTGGGAACGACAGGTCGACGCGATGCGGGCGACGCCGTGAGTCCCTACCCGGACCTGCGGGCGTTCCTCGCGACGCTGGAGAAGCATCGCCAGCTGCTGCGCGTCACCGCGCAGGTCATGCCGGAGCCGGATCTCGCGGCGGCGGCATGCGCGCTCACGCGCCTCGGGGTCGAGAGCCCGGCGATCGCCTTCAGCGACATCGCGGGCTATACCGACGCACAGGTGGCGATGAACGTGCACGGCTCGTGGCCCAACCACGCCCTGGCGCTCGGCATGGAGCCGGACGCGACCCCGCGCGAGCAGTTCCACCGGTTCGTCGAGGGCTATCGGCGCTATCCCGGCGAGCTCGCCTTCGCGAACGAGGCGCCCTGGCAGGAGAACGTCGTCGAGTCGGACATCAACCTCTACGACCTGATGCCGCTGTTCCGCCTCAACCGGGGCGACGGCGGGTACTTCATCGACAAGCCGTGCGTCATCAGCCGCGATCCCGACGACCCGGGAGACGACGACATCGAGAACGTCGGCGTGTACCGGCTGCAGGTCAAGGGGCGCAACCGGCTCGGCATCCAGACCGTCCCACAGCACGACATCGCCGTGCACCTCGAGCACGCCGAGGAACGTGGCGAGGACCTGCCGATCGCCATCGCCCTGGGCAACGAGCCCTTGATCACGCTCATGGCGGCCACGCCGATGCTCTACGACCAGCTCGAGTACAAGATGGCCGCGGCCATGCAGGCAAGCCCCTACCGGATCGTGCGCATGAAGTCCGGACTGGACGTGCCCTGGGGCTCCGAGTACGTCCTGGAGGGGCGGATCCTCGGGAGGCAGCGCGAGCCCGAGGGGCCGTTCGGCGAGTTCCCCGGCTACTACTCCGGCTCCCACCGCTACCCGGTCATCGAGATCGACCGCGTGCACCATCGCACCGCTCCCGTCTTCGACGCCGTCTATGTCGGACGGCCCTGGACGGAGATCGACTATCTGCAGGCGATGACGACCAGCGCGCCCATCTTCGTCCAGCTCAACGACGCGTTCCCCGAGGTCACGGCCGTCAACGCGCTCTACACGCACGGGCTGGTCGTGATCGTGTCGACCAAGGTCCGCTACGGCGGGTTCGCCAAGGCCGTCGGTATGCGGCTGCTGACCACATCGCACGGGATCGGGTACGCGACGATCGTGATCGTCGTCGACCATGACGTCGACCCGTTCGATCTCAACCAGGTGATGTGGGCGATGTCGGTGAAGGTCAACCCCGCGGGCGACGTGATGATCCTGCCGAACCTCTCGTCCAACCTGCTCAACCCGGCCGGGCAGCCACAGGGCATGGTGCACAAAATGATCATCGACGCCACCACCCCGGTGGCCCCCGACGACCGCGGCGACTACGGCATGGAGCTGGACACTCCGCAGGGCACCGACGCGTGGCGCACCACACTGGCCGCGATGATCAAGGATCTGCGGTGACCGCCGCGGAGGGCGCGCCCGCGCAGCTGCCCGGCGCCTGCCCACGCTGCCGGGCCGCGACCGTGCAGGAGCTGAGCAGATCTCCGGTGCCCGACGTCTGGACCCTCTACCTCTGCACCACCTGTCGCTACGCCTGGCGTTCCACCGAACCCGCCGAGAACACCGACCCCGATCGCTACCCGGAGCCCTTCCGAATGACGCCGCAGCAGCTGTCGCACCTGGCCGTCGCGCCGTCGATCCCCCCGCTACGGGAGAGCACGCCCGACACGTGAGCGGCGCTGGACGCACCCGGCCTACGCCCGCGTCGCCAGCAGCGCGTCGACCTCGTCGCGGGTGGGCGCGGTCGCCGGGCCGTGCCGGGTGACGGCCAGCGCGGCGGCCGCGTTCGCGCGGGTCACGGCGGTGCGCAGGTCGGCGCCGCGCAGCAGTTCGGCGGCCAGGACACCGCAGTGCGCGTCGCCGGCACCGTTCGTGTCGACGGCCGTGACCGCCACGCCGGCGACGGTCTCCACGACCCCGTCGCGGATGAGCAGGCAGCCCGCTGCACCGTCCCGGACGACGACGGCCGCGCCGTCCGGCAGGCGCCGGGCCAGCGCGCGCCCCGCCGCGTCGAGGCCGGTCTCGCCGGAGAGCAGCACCGCCTCGCGGGCGTTCACGCTGAGCACACCGGTCCGCGCCAGGACGCTCGCCCAGACCGCGGCGTCGATGTCGTCGACCAGCGGCCCCGGATCCACCAGCAAAGTGCCGGTGCCCCGTTCCAGCAGCGTCACCAGCGCCTGCGCCTTCTCCGGCACGAGCAGGCTGTACCCGCTGACGTAGACCACGTCACCGCTCCCGACCGGCGCCGGCGCACCCCGGGTGGCCGACTCCGCACCGCTGCCGGTCACGAACGTGCGCTCGCCGGCGTCGTCGACGAGCGCGACGCAGATCCCGGTGTCGGCGTCCGGGTCCGCGGGCAGCGCGACCGTGATCCCCTCGCCCGCGAGCGCGGCCCGGGCGAGGTCGCCGAACCGCCCGGTGCCGTGACCTCCCGTGTAGAGCACGTCGGCTCCGGCCCGCGCGGCCGCGGCCATCACGTTGAACCCGCCCCCGGCCCGCATCCGCGTGGACGAGGCGAGGACGTCGCCACCGGCCGGCGGCAGCCCCGGCACCCGCATCACCAGGTCGACGATCACCTGGCCGGTGTGTACCAGCCGCCCGGTCATACGCGCGTCCGCACCCGGGCGGTGTCGCGGGCCCCGCCGAGTGCGGCGTAGAGCCCTGCGGCCACCACGAACGTGATCACCCAGGCCAGGCCGTTCTCGCCGAACCAGGTGCCGGACAACGGCCCGGCGAACCACGGCTCGTCGGACGGGCCGACGGTGGCGAACAGGTACCCGGCGACGATCGCCGCCGCCCACGCCCCGAACGCCCGCGGCTCGACGCCCGCCCGGTACCAGTAGGCGCTCGTCCGGCCGGTGTCGGTCAGCGCGACCGGGTCGTAGTGCCGGCGGCGCAGCATGTCCACCACGAACACCCCGACCCAGGCCGTGATCGGCACCGCGAGGGCGCTGATGAACGCGATGAACGGGGTGTAGAAGCCGTCCGCGACCAGCATGAAGTAGATCGCGCCGAGGAACGTCACGACCACGTCGACGATCACCGCGTACACGCGGCGGATCCGGATGCCCAGGGTCAGGGTGGTCAGCCCGGCGGAATAGACCGAGAGGTGGTTGGACAGCAGCAGCCCGCCGAACGCGGCGATCAGGTACGGCACGGCCATCCAGACCGGCAGCATGGCGCGGATCGCGGCCACCGGGTCGCCGGCGTCGGCCAGCGACGGGTCACCCGCGGCGAGCATGCTGCCCAGCGAGATCAGCAGGACCAGCGGGATGCCGGCGCCTGCCGCGGCGGACAGCACGAGCGAGCCGGCCCGCACGCCCGGTGCCTGGTAGCGGGACATGTCGGCGGAGGCGTTGGCCCAGCCGATGCCGGTCCCGGCCGCGATCACGCCGACCGCGGCGATCACGGCGCCCACCGGCGCCGACGTCGCGGCGCCGACGGCGGAGAAGTCGATCGTGGCCACCAGGAAGCCGCCGACGACGATGTTCAGCGCGCCGAACACCCAGGTCGCCCAGCGCTGCACCGCGACCAGGAAGCCGTGGCCGAGCCCGGCCACGACGACCGTGAGCGCGACGAACACCGCGATGCAGACGACCGTCAGCAGCGGGTGGTCCTTCGCCTCGGACCCGGTGCCGAGCGCGATCGTGGCCAGCGAGAGCAGCGCGAACGCCGCCGTCGTCGTGTTGACGGTCTCCCAGCCCAGCCGCGAGATCAGCGACACGGCGGTCGGCCCGATGTTGCCGCGGGCACCGAACACGGCCCGCGACAGCGTCAGCCCCGGCGCGCCGCCGCGGCGTCCGGCGATGGAGATCGCGCCGACGATCGCGAACGACCCGACAGCACCGAGCACGGCCGCGATCACGGCCTGCCAGACGGTCAGGCCCATCGCGACCAGGGTCGCGCCGAGCGGCAGGCCGAGGATCGAGATGTTGGCGGCGAACCAGACCCAGAACAGCTGCCCGGGGCGTCCGGAGCGCTCGTGCTCGGGGACCGGTTCGATGCCGCGGGTCTCGAGGGCCCCCGCGTCGGCGGAGGCGTCGGGGGTGGTGCCGGTCGTACTGGTGGCCATGGCGGCCTCCTTCAGCTGTGGAGGGACCGGAGGTCGAGCAGCCCGTCGACGACGGGCGCGAGGTCGAGCCGGTTGACCCGGACGACGGTGGCGAGCAGGTCTTGTGGAAGCCCCTCGACGCCGTGGTGGGCGCCGAGGACGGCGCCGCAGATCGCGGCGATGGTGTCGGTGTCGCCGCCCAGCGAGGCGGCGGTGGCCAGGGCGGCGTGCGGGTCGTCGCCGAGGCCCTCGGCCAGCGCGAACGCGGCGACCACGGACTCTCCGGCTGCGACCGAGGTCCCGACGACGTCGGCGACGGCGTCGGCCAGCTGCCCGCGCGTCATGCCGCGGACCCAGCCGCGGACCCACCGGATCCGGGCGGCGATGTCGCCACCGGCGACCCAGTGCCCGCGCGCGGCCCCGGCCGCCGCGGCCCGTTCGGCGTCGTCGAGAGCGGCAGGGAGCCCCGCCCCGGCGACGCCCGCGGACACCGCGGCGGCCACCGCGGACGCGGACGCGATGCCGAGCCCGGTGTGGTGGGTGACCCGGCTGGCCGCGACGACGGCGTCGAGCAGCGCGTCCGGGCCGTCCGGGCCGAACGCGATCCCCACCGGCGCGACCCGCATCGCCGCGCCGTTCGTGGTGCCGTCGCGCCCGGTCGTGTCGGCGGACTCGCCCTCGTGCAGGCGGGTCAGCGCGCGACGGGTGGAGGGCCCGAGCAGGTCCAGCGACCCGCGGCGGATCATGTCCTGCTCCCAGGACTCCAGCGCCGCGGCGAACGCGAGCGGGTCGACCGTGCCCCGGCCCTCGATCAGCAGGCGGGCCAGCAGCAGGGCCTGCTCGGTGTCGTCGGTGATCGACCCGGCCGGCATCTTCGGGGCGATCGGCTGGTCGTCCGCGCCGTCGAGCAGGGTGTCGACGACGCCGTAGCGGGCGGCGATCTCGACGCGGGACAGCGACTGGGTGGGCATCCCCAGCGCGTCGCCGACGGCGAGGCCGGACAGCGCCCCCAGCGCACGGTCTCGGACGCTCACGACGTCGCGCCGAACGTCAGGTGGAACCGGAAGCGCTGCGGATCCAGCAGGCTGACGACGTGCTCGACCAGCCCGCCGTCGGCGTCCCGGGTGACCCGTACCGCGCGCAGGAACGGCGTGCCGGGGTCGCGGTCGAGCAGGGCCGCGTCGGCGGCGTCCAGCGGCTCGACGGAGATCCACTGCTCGCCGGTGCTGCCCGGCCGGCCAGCGGCGCGCAGCGTCGCGGTGATCGAGTCGTCGATCAGGCCCCGGACGGGGAGCTCGGCCAGTTCCCCGACCGCGGGCAGCGACGCGGTCTCCACCGAGACCGGATGACCGGCCGAGCGGCGCAGGCGACGCACCGTGACCAGCGGGCCGTCCCGGTCCTCGACGGCCGGGTCGCCACCGGCGGAGATACCCAGCAGCTCGGTGACGACCTCGGCGCCGGACCCGGCCATCGCCCGGGCCCAGCCGACGCCCTGGTCGAGCGCGACGCCGTCGAACGTGACGAACGAGCCGACGCCGCTCTCGGTGGTGATCAGGTCCCGCCGGGCCAGCTCGGCCAGCGCGCTGCGGACGGTGCCGCGGGAGACGCTGTAGCGCTGCGCGAGCTGGTGCTCGCCCGGAAGCCGCTCGCCCCGGCCGAGACCGCCGCTGCGGATCCGCGCGGCGATGTCCTCGATCAGCCGGGACCGCTTCGAGTGGCCGACCTGATTAGTCATGTATGTACATGTACACCGCTGTCCAATCGCTGTCTACCCGGCGACCGGCAGGGCATCCGCGGGATCCGGCATGTCCGCCCGCCGGGGAAGGAGCAGCGGCGTCGCGAGCAACAGGGCGCCGGAGACGGTGATCGCGGTGAGCGGGCTGGTGAGAGTGGCGAGAACGCCCCAGACCGCCATCAGGGTGGCCTGGGCGAGTCTGCTGCTGACGCTCCATGCGGTGAGGACCTGCGCGGCGCGATCGGCGGGGGTGCGTTGCAGGCGTTCAGTGGCGGAGATCGGGTTGAAGATGCCCATGCAGGTGATCAGCAAGCCCTCGACGACGATCACCGTGAGGAGGCCGGGGACGCCGGGATGAGTGAACGCGAGGCCGAGCGGGAAGATCGAGCGCAGCCAGCCGGAGACGATCATGACGCGGTGCCGCCCGTAGCGGGCGCCCAGGCGCGCCGAGAGACGGGCGCCGACGAAGCCCCCGAGGCTCGGGATTCCGAACGCGAGACCGTACTGCCAGGCCGGGAAGTGGTACTGGCCGAGCAGGAGCACGGCCAGGAGCGGACTGGTGGCCATGATCAGGCCGCTGACGGCCACAGAGTTGAGGTACAGACGCCGCAGGACGCCGTCGCGGACGATGAATCGCCAACCGCCCAGGGAATCCACCGCGCGCACCCTGGTTCCCGCGTCGCGGGCTGTCGCGACGTCGCCTCCGCGGATCCGGAGGATCCCGAGCGCGGAGAGCAGGCTGCTGAGGGCATCCGCGGCGACGGTGACGACCGGGCCGAGCAGCCCGATGAGCGCTCCGCCGAGCGGCGGTCCCGCTGCGGTCGCGACCCAGCTCGTGCCCTCGAACCTCCCGTTCGCGACGAGCAGATGATTCTTGTCGACGAGGTGTTTCAGGTACGCACCGGATGCGGCGGTGAAGACGATGCTCGCGGCTCCGGAGAGGACCGACACGACAAGCAGTTGACCGTAGGTCAGCACGCCGAGGAGGTGGGCGAGCGGGACACTCACCATCGCCAGGAAACAGATCAGGTTCATCCCGACCATCACGGGGCGTTTAGCCCGGTGCTCGACCCACGGCCCGAGCGGGAACGCAACGACCGCCGCGACGGCGAGCCCGGCCGCCTCCAGGAGCGACACCGCGAATGCCGGCGAGTGCAGCACACGAACCGCGGTAAACATTCAGCCGGTTCGGCGTGATTGACGTCTTGATCGCGAGCGCGGCCGG
>JAKDNL010000936.1 GCA_030451825.1 Pseudonocardia sp.
GGCGGCGCTGGCGGTAGTTCAGCGGGTCGGTGTCGGCCATCAGGTGCCCGCGGGTCCGGTAGGACTCGATCAGCTCCAGCACCCGGGCGGTCTTGTCGACCTCGCCCTCCGGGATGTCCTGCACCCAGCGGACCGGCTCGTACGGGACGCGCAGCGAGGTGAAGATCTCGTCGTAGAAGCCGTCGTCGCCGAGCAACAGGCGGTGCACCCGGCGCAGGAAGTCGCCGGACTCGGCGCCCTGGATGATCCGGTGGTCGTAGGTCGACGTCAGCGTGATGATCTTGCTGATGCCGAGCTGCGCGAGACGCTCCTCGCTGGCGCCCTGGAACTCGGCCGGGTACTCCATCGCCCCGACGCCGACGATCGTGCCCTGCCCGGGCATCAGGCGCGGCACCGAGTGGTTCGTGCCCAACGTGCCCGGGTTGGTCAGGCTGATCGTGGTGCCCGCGAAGTCCTCGGCGGTGAGCTTGCCGTTGCGTGCCTTGGCGACCATGCCCTCGTAGGCGGCCCAGAACTGCGCGAACGTCAGATTCTCGCAACCCTTGATCGACACGACGACGAGGGAGCGCTGCCCGTCCCGGCCCGGCAGGTCGATGGCCAGGCCCAGGTTGACGTGTTCCGGCGCGACGACGGTCGGCTTGCCGTCGGTCTCGGCGAAGTGCCGGTTCATGGTCGGGAACTCGGCGAGTGCCTTCACCAGGGCGTACCCGATCAGGTGGGTGAACGAGAGTTTCCCGCCGCGGGTGCGCTTGAGCTGGTTGTTGATCACGATCCGGTTGTCGGCCAGTAGCTTGGCCGGTACCGCGCGCACGCTGGTCGCGGTCGGCAGCTCCAGCGACGCGGTCATGTTCTTGACCACCGCGTTCGCGGCGCCGCGCAGGGGTGTCGTGGTGACCCCGCCGCCGTCCTTCGCCGGCTTCGCGGCCTTGGACGTGCTGCCGGCGGCCGGCTTGGCGTCGGTGCCCTTGGCGGTCGGCGCGCTACCGTTGGCGCTGGTCCCGGGGGCGGGCCGGGCCACCTGGCGCTGCGCCTCGTCGCTCTCCGCGGGCTCGGACCTCTTCACCGGCGCGGGCGGGAGGTCGGCGGCGGACCCGGAGGCCGCGCCGGTGGTCCGGCCGCCGCCGTCGCTGATCGCGCGCTGCGACGGGGCGGAGGTGGTGTCGCCCCCCGGGGCGTCGGCCCCGGTGGTGTCGTCCTCGGTGGCGGTGCCGCTGGTGACCCCGCCGGAGGGGGAGCCGGCGCTGCCGGTGGCCGCGTCGGCGCCCGCTCCGGGGGAGGGCGCACCGTTCGCGGAGTCGGTTCCACCGGGGACGTAGTCGGCGAAGAACTCGTGCCAGGCCGGGTCGACCGCGTCCGGGTCGTCCTGGAACCGCTGGTACATCTCCTCGACGAGCCACTCGTTGGGGCCGAACCCGCTCGCCTGATGGGAAGTACTGCTCGATGACACGCTACGTCAACCGCCTTGATCAGCTGCTCGAAAGTTGTCGCGACCGGCCTACACGTTAGTCCTCCCGGAACCGACATACCCATGTAGGACGTGCCTCGCTCGTCACCGGATCGATACGGTGACGATTCAGAACCGAGGCGGCCGTCCGCGAGCCCGCGCGAACTCGGGCCGGAGCGGGTTTTCGCTGCGTGGGTCCCGCTCAGAACCCGGGCAGCCTCAGAACCCGGGCAGC
>JAKDNL010000357.1 GCA_030451825.1 Pseudonocardia sp.
CCCGGCCGCCACCGGCACCGCCGTGGCTGACCGCGTGCCGTGCCACCGGACCCGACGATCAGTGGGCCGCCCGCCGTCGGAGGACGACCGCTCGACGTGCGCGAACGGGTGATCGGCGGCGGTCGGGGAGCGGGCACAACGGCGGCCCCACGAGCGTTACCCTGGTAGCGCGAGAGCACGACACGAGTCGGATCGCGACATGAGCGAGGGGACTCCGACCGGGTCGGAGTCCGCGCCTGGCCGAGGAGAGACATGGGCAGCACGGATGGCGGAACGTTTCGCCGGATGCTCCGCAAGCTCACCAGCGACGTCGACGAACTCGACGCCCGGGACCTCGCGGAGGACGCCGAGGACTCGGGTGCCCGCGCCGCGAAGGACTGCGCCTGCGGCGAGGAGGTCACCATGCTCGGCCGCATCCGCAGCGTGGAGCTGTGCCCGCAGAGCGCCGAGGCGACGCTGCGTGCGGAGCTGTTCGACGGCACCGACGGGGTGACCCTGGTCTGGATGGGTCGCCGCCGGATCCCCGGCATCGAGGCCGGGCGCACGATGCGTGTCCGCGGGCGGCTCTCCGTCCGCGACGGCCACAAGGTGCTCTACAACCCGTACTACGAGATCTGTCAGGCGCAGTGACCGAACCTCATCCGGACACCACTCCGACCACCCGGCTGCCGCGGATCGACGCCGGCGCCCCCGCCGCCCCCGGCGGCCGTCGCCGTGACGAAACCCGACCGACCGAGCCCATGACGGCCCGGCCCCCGGCGGGTGTCCGAGCCCTGGGCGCCCGAGCGCCGGACGCCCGGACCCCGGACGCCGGTGGCCCGAACGCAGAGCTACCGGACGCGGGGCCGTCGGTCGAGGGCCCCGAGGCCGCGCGGCGCGCCCCGACGCTGATGGACCAGATGGGCGGGACCTCCGGGATCGTCGCCTCCACCGTCCCGGTGGCGGTGTTCGTGGTGGTCAACGTGATCACCTCATTGCGACCGGCCCTCTACGCGGCGATCGCCGCCGGGGTGCTGGTGATGGTGTGGCGCCTCGTGCGCCGCGACCCGATCCAGCCGGCGATATCCGGCCTGATCGGCGTCGGGATCTGTGCGTGGGCGGCCAACCAGACCGGCGAGGCCCGCGGCTTCTACCTGCCGGGCCTGCTCTACAGCGGGTTCCTCGCGCTGGTCGCGCTCGTGTCGGTGATCGCGCGCTGGCCGTTGGCCGGGGTGATCTGGCACGGCATCAACGGGCACGGCCAGCAGTGGCGCTCCGACCGGCGGCTGTTGCGGGCCTACACCTGGGCCACCGGCATCTGGGCGCTCGTATTCGGCCTGCGGGTGGTCGTGCAGGGCCTGCTCTACGACGCCAACGCGGAGAACGCGCTCGGCATCGCCCGGCTCGCGATGGGCTACCCGCTGTTCGGCGCAGCCATCCTGGCCACGATCCTGATCGTCCGCCGCGCCGAGCGGACGGCGACCGCAGCCTGAGACACCTCGTGCGCGGATATCGCTGCCCGGGCGACGATATCCGCGCACAGGCCTTATACGTCGAGCGCGGCGCGGATCTCCTCCTCGACCGCGGCGGTGGCCACGAACAACAGCTCGTCGCCGGCCTCGATCGCGTCGTCGGGCTGCGGGACGATCACCCGCCCGCCGCGCAGGATCACCACGAGCGCCGAGTCCGGCGGCAGCGCCAGCGAGCGCACCGGGCGACCGGAGAGCGGCGTCGGGTCCGGGAGCGTGACCTCCATCAGGTTCGCCTGACCCTGGCGCAGCGTGAGCAACCGGACCAGGTCGCCGACCGCCACCGCCTCCTCGACGAGCGCGGCCAGCAGGCGCGGCGTGGACACCGCGACGTCGACCCCCCAGTTCTCGCTGAAGAGCCACTCGTTGCGGGGGTCGTTCACCCGGGCGACCACCCGACGCACCCCGAACTCGGTCTTGGCCAGCAGCGACACCACGAGGTTGACCTTGTCGTCGCCGGTCGCGGCGATGACGACGTCGCAGCCCTCCAGGCCGGCCTCCTCCAGCGAGCTCAGCTCGCAGGCGTCGGCGTGCACCCACTCGGCGTCCTCCACGGCGGTCGGGTCGATCTGCTCGAGCTCGCGCTCGATCAGCATCACCTGGTGCTCGGACTCGACGAGCTCGAGCGCGATGGAACGTCCCACCGCGCCGGCTCCGGCGATCGCGACACGCATCGGTGCTCAGTCCTCCTCGGGGGCGGCCGCGGCGGCCCCCGTCACGTCCGACACGGTGCCCGAGCGGGCCGCGACGTAGACGATGTCCTCGGCCTGCACGGTGGTGTCCGGGCCGGGAAGCACACCGGTGCCGAACCGCACGATGAACGCGACCCGGGCCCCGGTGGCCTGCTCCAGTTTCCCGACCGGCCGGCCCGCCCACTCCTCGTTCAGGGGCAGCGGCAGCACCGCGATGGTCCCGGTGGGCTCGCGCCAGGCCGTCGCGACGCCGTCGGGCAGCAACATCCGCAGCAGCCGGTCGGTCGTCCACGGCACGGTGGCCACGGTCGGGATGCCGAGACGCTCGTAGACGGCGGCCCGCTTGGCGTCGTAGATCCGGGCCACGACCCGCTCCACGCCGTAGCGCTCCCGCGCCACCCGGGCGGCGATGATGTTCGAGTTGTCCCCGTTGGAGACGGCGGCGAACGCGTCGGCGCCCTCCAGACCGGCCTCGTCGAGCACCGAGCGGTGGAATCCGAAGCCGACGACCTGCCGTCCCCGGAAGTCGGGGCCCAGACGGCGGAACGCCTGCGGGTCGCGGTCGATCACCGCGACCTCGTGGCCGAGACGCTCCAGGCCGGCGGCCAGGGACGAGCCGACCCGGCCGCATCCCATGATCACGACATGCATGCGTGGATGGTCCTTCCACGGGTGTTCGAAAGGCGGGTTCACCGGCGGCGACGCACCCGCGTCCCCCGCGCGCACGCTATCGCGAACACCCGGGACGGGGAGCATAGGCTGCGCACCGTGCCCAAGCTCGTCGTCGCTCTCAAGCGCCTCGTGGTCGGACGGCCGCAGCGCAGCGACCGCCTGAACAGCACGTTGCTCCGCAAACGCATCGCGCTTCCGGTGTTCGCCTCGGACGCGATGTCGTCGGTGGCCTACGCCCCCGAAGAGATCTTCCTGACGCTGTCGGTGGCGGGCGTCACGTCCTACGCGTTCTCCCCGTGGATCGGCCTGGCCGTGGTGATCGTGCTGCTCACGGTCGTGGCGAGCTACCGGCAGAACGTGCATGCCTACCCCTCCGGCGGCGGCGACTACGAGGTCGCCACGGTCAACCTCGGCAAGAAGGCCGGGCTGACCGTGGCCAGTGCCCTGCTGGTCGACTACACGCTCACCGTCGCGGTGTCGATCTCCTCGGCGGCGGCCAACATCGGGGCGCTGATCCCGTTCGTCGGCCAGCACAAGGTGCTCTTCGCCGTCGTCGCGATCATGGTGCTCACCGCGGTCAACCTGCGCGGCATCCGGGAGTCCGGCACCACGTTCGCGATCCCGGTCTACGCGTTCGTCTTCGGTGTCGCGGCCATGCTGATCTGGGGCTTCACCCGGATCCTGATCTTCGGCGACGAGGTGCGGGCGGCGAGCGCGAACCTCGAGCTCGTGGCCGAGGGCGACCAGTTCACCGGGCTCGCCCTGGTACTGCTCGTGCTGCGCTCGTTCACCCAGGGCGCGGCCGCGCTGACCGGCGTCGAGGCGATCAGCAACGGCGTGCCGGCGTTCCACAAGCCGAAGTCGCGCAACGCGGCGACGACGCTGCTGATGCTCGGCACGCTCTCGGTGACGATGTTCATGGGCTTGATCGCGCTGGCCCAGGCGACCGGGGCGAAGATCGCCGAGAACCCGGCCCGGCAGTTCCCGACCGCCCCGCCCGGTTACCACCAGCAGACGCTGATCGCCCAGCTCGCGGACGCGGTGTTCGCGACGTTCCGGCCCGGGTTCTTCTTCGTGGTCGTGATGACGGCGCTGATCCTGGTGCTGGCGGCGAACACCGCGTTCAACGGGTTCCCGGTGCTCGGCTCGATCCTGTCCCAGGACCGCTACCTGCCCCGGCAGCTGCACACCCGCGGCGACCGGCTGGCCTACTCCAACGGCATCGTCGCGCTGGCGTTCCTGGCCGCGCTGCTGGTGATCGGGTTCCAGGCTGAGGTCACGAAGCTGATCCCGCTCTACACGGTGGGCGTGTTCGTGTCGTTCACGCTGTCCCAGATCGGGATGGTGCGGCACTGGAACCGGGCACTGGCCGAGGGCCCCGAACCCCCGGAACGGGCCAGGATCCGGCGCAGCCAGGCGATCAACGGGTTCGGCGCGGCGATGACCGGACTCGTACTGATCACCGTGCTGATCACGAAGTTCACTCTCGGCGCCTGGATCGCGATCGTGGCGATGGCAGCGTTCTTCGTGCTGATGCTGGCCATCCAGAAGCACTACGACCGGATCTCGGCCGAGCTCGTCGCCGACGAGTCCGACGACGTTCTTCCGTCCCGCAACCACGCCGTCGTGCTGGTCTCCAAGATCCACAAACCGACGCTGCGGGCGGTCGCCTATGCCCGCGCCACCCGGCCGGACACCCTGGAGGCGGTCACGGTCAACGTCGACGACGCGGACACCAAGAAGCTGGTCCGGGACTGGGGCAAGCGGGGGATCCCGGTGCCGCTCAAGGTCATCGAGTCGCCGTACCGGGAGATCACCAAGCCGGTCCTGGACTACGTGAAGCGGATCCGCAGCGACTCCCCGCGCAACGTGGTGACCGTCTACATCCCGGAGTACGTGGTCGGGCACTGGTGGGAGCAGGTGCTGCACAACCAGAGCGCGCTGCGCCTGAAGAGCCGGCTGCTGTTCCAGCCCGGTGTGATGGTGACCAGCGTGCCCTGGCAGCTGCGCTCGTCCGAGGGTGCCCGGATCCTGAGCCCCCTGGCCGCGCCGGGCGCGTCGCGGCGCGGGTACCCCACCCAGACCCCGCTGCCCGGTGAGAGCCGCGGCGGCGGACCGATGACCAGCGGGGGCTCGCGCCCGGATGCGCCGAGCACCCCGGAGAAGACCTCCACCGAGAAGACCTCCACCGGGAAGAAGAACCGTTGAGCGAACTCGCGAGCACACCGTCGACCGAGTCGACCGGGCGCACCGCCCTGGACTGGACGGACCGGGTGCTCGAGCTGGAGGTCGGCGCCGTCGCGCACGGCGGGCACTGCGTGGCGCGCGCCGGGGACGACGGCGAGCCGTCCCCGGAGGGCCGCGTCGTGTTCGTCCGGCACACGCTGCCCGGCGAGCGGGTCCGCGCCGTGGTGACCGAGGACCCGGGCGGCGCGTTCTGCCGCGCCGACGCGGTGTCGGTGCTGCGCGGGTCGCCGGACCGGGTGCCCGCGCCGTGCGAGTGGGCCCGGCCCGGGGCCTGCGGCGGCTGCGACTTCCAGCACGCCACCCCGGCCGCCCAGCGCGCCCTGAAGACCGACGTGCTGCGCGAACAGCTCCGCCGCCTGGCCGGTCCGGCCACCGAGCACCTCGGCGCGGTCGAGGTCGAGGAGCTGTCGGGCGGACCACTGGGCTGGCGCACACGCGTGCGGCTGGCCGTGGATGAGGAGGGCACGCCAGGACTGCGCGCCCATCGCAGCCACGACGTGCTGCCGGTCGCGGACTGCCTGCTCGCCCCGTCCGGGTCGCTGCCGCCGGTGCTGGAGGCCTCGTTCACCCCCGGCGAGGACGTCGAGGTGACCGTCGACGTCGACGGCGCCGCGCACCTTCCCGGCGACGGGCCGGTCGAGGCGCGGGCGGCCGGTCGCCGCTGGGAGCTGACGCCGGGTGTGTTCTGGCAGGTGCACCCGTCGCTGGCCGGGACGCTGGCCGGGGTGGTCGCCGACTGGGCGCAGGCCCCGCTCGGCGGCGTCGCCTGGGACCTCTACGGCGGCGTCGGCGTGCTGGCCTCGGTGCTGGCCGACCAGGTCGGCCCAGGCGGGCGGGTGACGGTCGTGGAGTCCTCCCGGGACGCGGTCGCCGACGGCCGCCGGGCGCTGGCCGAGCTGGCGCAGGTGGACTTCCGGATCGGGCGGGCCGAACGCGAGGTCGCGCGTCTCGACGGGGACCCGGACGTCGTCGTCACCGACCCGCCGCGGGCCGGGCTCGGCCGGGCGATGATCGCGGCGCTGGCCGCCCGCGGACCGGCGCGGATCGTGCACGTGGCCTGTGACCCGGCGTCGCTGGGCCGCGACCTCGCACTGTTCGCGACGAACGGGTACCGGGTCACCGCACTGCGCGCGTTCGACGCGTTCCCGATGACCCACCACCTCGAGGCGGTCGCGCTGCTCGAACGGGCCTGACCCGCCCGTCGGAGCCCGCGCCCGTCCGGCATGCCTGGGTTGTCCGGTTGTACCGTGAGCCGGCGACGGGGGACTCCCGCCGCCGATTCGAGGAGGACCTCACATGCCCGGTCTGATCAGCAAGATCTCCCAGTTCCTGAAGAGCCCGCAGGGGCGCAAGATGACCGACCAGGCCAAGCGCTACGCCTCGGACCCGAAGAACCGGGAGAAGATCCAGAGCATGCTGCGCAAGCGCGGCGGTGGCGGGGGCCGGCACTGAGTCGTCACGCGGCCGAGGTGGGTGGACCGACCTGGAGGACCCCGACGACGTGATCGCCACCCCGTTGCGCGGGTTGGCGACGACGCCGCCGGTATGGGAGGCGTGAGGGTGGGGGAGTGGGCCGACCATGGAGCGGGTCCAGTCACGCGCTATCGTAGGTAGGCAGGAGATATTGGTCGGAACGCAGTAAGCCCCTGTAGTCCAACTGGCAGAGACCGCGCTCTCAAACAGCGTCCAGTGTGGGTTCGAATCCCACCGGGGGCACCATTCACCCGGCATTCTTGTCGGGGCGTGCAGGCACCATCGGAGCCCATGCACCCCCGACAGGTGGTCGATGAGGCCCTCGCGTTGTGCGCGTCCGGCCTGACCACACGGGAGGTCGCCGCGGTGCTCGGAATACCGATGGGCACGGTCCGGCACTGGCGGCAGGGAAACCGGCGCGTTGTGGAGCCGGTCCCGGCGTGCCCGAGATGCAGCGGAGCTCCACTGGCGGCCGAGTATCCCTACCTCCTCGGCGCCTATCTGGGTGACGGCCACATCACGGTCGGGCGGCGTCAGGTGCAAGCTTTGTCGATCGCCTGCGACGACGTCTGGCCGGGTATTCAGGACGAGGTCGGAGCCGCACTCGCCGCCGTCATGGGTAACGCGGTCTGTCGTGTCGCCC
>JAKDNL010000358.1 GCA_030451825.1 Pseudonocardia sp.
CGGCCACCACCGACCTCACCGAGAAACGCGACGTCGCACTGCGCGCGCTCGACGCACTCCAACCCGACCCGGCAGAGGGCGCCGGCCACAAGCCGGGAACCGACCCCACCCCGGGCCACGGCGGAACGGAACGCGACCCCGGGTCTGCGGGGACCGCGGTCGACCGGGCTGATGCGGCCATCGCGCAGATGCGGCAGGCCGCCCTGCAGAGCCGACTCCACCAGGCGCGCCACGCCCTGCTGCGCGGCCGCACCGAGGAATACCGCCACGAACGCACCGCGTTCAGCACCCGCGCCTACGACGACCAACTCCAGGTCGAAGCCGCGCGACGCGCCCCGGAGCGTGATCAGCAGGTGGGCCTCGACGTCGACCGCGACCTCGGCTACGACCCCACCGACTAACGGAGCGGAGCCCTCAGTAGATCCAGCGATCGAGCGCGCTGCCGCCGGCCCACATCATGTTCATCCGATCCGCGAGGCGCGCGTACGCATCCTCCTCGGCAACGGTGAGCACGACATCGCCCCGGGCATCCATCAGCCGGAGCGTGAGCAGCTCGGTGTCCGGGGTACTGGCCAGGTCCAGCAGGCCGTTGACCCGCGCGAACGCCTCCACGAGCTCGCCACCCGACGGCGGCGGGGTGAACGCGGCGCCGCTGTGCGGCGCGATCGCCAGCGTGTGTCCCAGACACATCGCAGCCGCCGAGAGCAGCGCCAGGTCCTCGACCGCGATTTCGACCACCCGCAGCGGCCGGTGCTCGTAATGCCCATCCGATCCGAACAACAGCGGCGGCCGCGCCGCGGAGGGATGCGAGCGAGACTGGGTCGGGGCGATCCGGTGCTGCACCCGGTTCAGCGCGCCCAGCGACACCCTCCCGGCCAGCGGGACCGGCAGCACCGCGGGCCCATCGGGGTCGTCCTCCTCCCACACCACCAGGGTCAGCAGCAGCTCCTCGACCCGGGCCAGCTCGGCGACCAGGTCGTCACCGAGGTCGGGGATCAGGCGCCGCACGCGCGCCGGCGGCCCCACCGCCTGCTCTGTCTCCTCGCACCCGCCCACCCGGCACTCCTCACTGATCCGGCGCCCGAGGTGGACGGCCATCGGGCACGCTAGCCCGCAGCACCGACAGCCGCGGGCGAACGACCGGAACTCCGTGCCCGCGTCAGTCCTCACCGGACCGATCCTGACGTATGAAGCGCAAGGTCATGGCCGAATAGTCGCGCATCGAGACCGTCGCAGGGGCTCTTCGCAACTGAGCCCAGATCACGTTCCCGCGGTCCGCGGGCATCATCCGGGCCTGATTCACGATCGCGGCGACCTCGACGTCGTCGACGCGGCGGCCGGCGAGCGCGGCCAGCGCACGCACCAGCTCGGTGTCGCGCCCGTCGCCCATCGTCGCCGGCCCTCCCCTCTGACTCGGGATCGATGTGGGCGACACCGCAGCCACCCCGTCGACGAGACCACCACAACTGTCGGTGCCCGAAGCTACGTTCACTTGCTGTGAGCACCGAGGGAGAGACCGCAGGCGATCATGTGGCCACCGGGGGGGCGTTCGCGCCGCCGGGTCAGTGACGACCGCGCAGCCGACCACCTCGCCAACAAGGTCCTGCTCCTCGACGGCGAGTTCGTGACCGACCTGGGCCAGCCGGCGCCTCCCGGAACTCGCATCCACGTCGGCAACAGCCTCTAACCGGCCTCTCACCGGGAGCCGAGCCCACCGGGACGATCGCCCGGGCTCCTCCACCGTCCGGCGTCGGCGGTGGTGACCGCTTCCTCCACCGACCGCTCGGGGAAGAACATCCAGGCGGTCACGGCGCGGTCCGCGCGCACCTCGTCCAAGCCGGCCTGAACGAGCTCGGCCCGGAGCTCGCTCAGGCCGCCATCGTGTCCTCGTTGAAGGGCGTCCCCACTGCGACGCCGGACGCCAGGTCGGCGGTGAACGCGGCTCGAGCGACGTCGGCGCGCTGCTCCAGCTGGTTCACCGCCTCGGCCGGGAACGGACACGCGTCGGTCTGATCGCCCATCGCGCTACTCCCCCTGGCTCGCCTGTGCATCCGATGCTTGGACGCCACGGGCGTGATCCGCGATAGGCCGGCCCGTGGCGCGGCTCCGATGCTAACCCATCGAGTCGAACACTCGTTCGGGTCATGTGCTCGGGTGACCGGGACGTAGGCGCTCATGGCCGCGCGGCCAGGAACTGCATGTCGACCCCGCCTGGCGGCGGGGCGGTCCTGCCGGCCCTGAGCTTCGCACGGCCTCACTCACGATCAAAGTGCTGCGCATCGCCTTCGGCGACGGCCTGGCGGCCGCTCTTGACCGCGAGCCTCGGAGGCCGTGCTAGCCGCTCATGCGGTGGCGGGGTGAAGCGCCCGCCACCCCAAGGGGTCGGGCCGACAGGCCCACACCACCTCCGGGCCACGCCGAGCGAGGAGCGCCAGCGATGACCAGCACCCTTCACCCCGCACACGAGGGCACCGACACGGGACCCGACCAGGACATCACCGGTGTGGTCGACCCGGCCGTCCTGCACTGCCCGAGCTGCCGCGGCCGATCCGTTGCGCGGAACCGCAGGGCTGGCCCGAGCGCGCCGGCGCGGCGCCGTTGTTCTCCCACCCCGACGGCACCGTCCTGTGCCTCGACCGGGCCGGACGGATCAGCGAGCCCGTGGAGATCCCGGCATGAGCACCAGCACCGACGACAACGAGGTCCCCACCGAGCTGGCCATGGACGCGCTGCTGCCCTGCGAGGGAGAGACCCCCTGGGCCTGCCACACCTCGATCACCACCGAGCTGAGCTGGCGGCCGAGCGACCCGCTCGTGGTCACCGCCACGATCCCCACCAGCGCGGACCGGGCCGTCGAGTGGCCGCTCAGCCTCGACCTGCTCACCGCCGGGCGGGACTACCCCGTCGGGCTCGGAGACGTCTCCGTGCTGCCCGACCCCACCGAGGCGGCCCGGGCCGAGCTGGTCCTGTCCACCGACACCGGCCGGATCTGCCTCGGATTCGCCGTCGAGGACCTCACCGACTTCCTGGCCCGCATCTACTCCACCGGCACCCCGCCCGGTGGCCCTCCCGAGCAGAGAGGAGGTGAACGAGATGTGTGCTAACGGCTGCTACAAGGTCATGCGCGACGGCGTGTGGGTCTGTGTCCGGTGCGGGCACTGATCCCGCCGCAGTAGTGGGGCCGGGCCAGCGGGTATCTGGCCCGTCCGCGCCGCCCACCCTAACCAGCAGCAACGCCGCCAGCCTCGCCCCGAGACATCGACGCGGCCCACTGACGAACCTGCCCGGCCATGACCGTGTCGGGCCACCACCTGATCCGCGTGGAGGATCACCATGACCGCACCCAACCCCGACGCCGACGTCCAGCCCGCACCGGCAGCACCGCCCAGCCTGAACAGCGACTGGCGCGAGAGCGCGGCCTGCCGCCGCGCCGCCCCGGCAGACCTTCTTCCCGACCGCTGAGACCGGTGTCAGCCACGACAACCAGATCGCCGCCGCGAAGACGGTCTGCCGGGGCTGCGCCGTGCTCACCGAGTGCCGCGAATGGGCCCTTCTCCACCTCCCCCACGGCGTCGCCGGCGGGCTCAGCGAGACGGAACGATCCGCGATCCGGCGCCGACAGCGCCGCGCGACCCCGTCGGCTGCGCTAAGCGGGGCCGGCGGGGACGTGGCGCCCACGGCCACCCGGCGGGAACGACGCGCGGCTGCCGTGCGCTGCGTCGACGAGGGCAGAACCAGCCGGGACCAGGCCGCCCGGCAATTCCGGGTAAGCACCCGCACCATCGACCGGTGGCTCGCCGCGGCCCGGGCCAGCGCTTGAGCGGGCGCTGAGCCCTGCCCGCGCTGAGCGCTACTCAGGTGGCCGAGCTCGGCGGCCCGGTGCCGCAGCCCTTGGAGGCGCAGATCCGCATCGGGTCGATGACGCCGGTCCTGCCGCATGCCGGGGAGGTCCACGCCGCTGTTCATCGCGCGCCCACGGCGACGAGCGCGGTGCAGCTTCGTCTTCGGGTCGAAGCTCATCGGGCCACGATCGCCCAGCACACCGACACCGGGACGGGTACTGGCCACCGGCCGGGTGCTCAGCCCGACGCCGCGGAGATCTCCTGCAGCGGGACCTGGGCGCCGACGAGTTGACCGCGGCGCTGCGCGCCAGCGAT
Source organism: Pseudonocardia sp. (assembly GCA_030451825.1). GTDB lineage: Bacteria > Actinomycetota > Actinomycetes > Mycobacteriales > Pseudonocardiaceae > Pseudonocardia. Next base: position 4,158 of record JAKDNL010000358.1, read on the forward strand.
CTGCTCGGTCCGGTCCGGGCGTGCCAGATCGACGCCGCTACACACCAGCAGCACCAACAGCCGGCGCCGGCGCAGCGCGGCCAGCCAGCCCGCCGGCACGGCCGCGCCCAAGTCGCCGTCGTAGAACACCGCGTCCGCACCGATCGTGAGCCGGGCGCCGCCCTCGTCCAGGCGCGCCGACCAGTCCGGCAGCGACGGCAGCGAAGACAGCTCGACGACACCGAACTCCGCCACCAGCCCGAACCCCCGGGCCAACAGGTCGGCCAGGACCGCATCGATCAGCTCCGCGCCCGGCCGTGGATCCGAGGTGTGCACCTGCACCGACGGCACCGTCGTCATCGTGGCCACCGACCCGTACTCCGGCCGAGCAGGATCAGCCAGAACTCCCGGCGACCCCCAGATCGTCACCCCAGGCCCGCCGCCCTCCGGGCGGCTCACCGCTGCTCCGCCGAGACCCCGGACCGCAACCGCGCCGCCGCGGCCCGGCACCGGCGCGTCTCGCCCCGGTAGCTCTCGGCCTCCCCCGCCTCCTCAGCCCGTTCGGCGAGCTCCGCGCACACCACCGCGCGCCGCTCGAGCACCGCCACCCGCTCGAGTACCGCAGCGCGCTCGGGCGCCGGCGCAGCCTCGTTCTCGGCCAGGTGTTCCTCGCGCGCCTGTAGGTGCAGCAGCTCCAGCAGCGGGTTCATCCGCTCCATCGCCGCGCTCACCGGCGCCGGCCCCACCTCCGGGTCATCCGGCTCGTGGTGACGCACCGCCCACGCATCCAGCTCACCCAGAGCGTCCCGCCGGGCCTGCTCGATCTCGACCGCCGACAGCGCCGGATCCGGCCGGTCCAGATCCGTACGCCACTGGTGGTGCTCACCCGCCCAGCGCTGGTGCGCGGCCGCGACATCGACGCCCAGGCCCTCAGCGAGCTCGACCCAGTCGGTGCCGTCCTCACGCTCGACCAGGACCGCGGCCGCGAGTACCTGATCGGCCCGCTCCCGCAGCGCCATCGCATCAGCCACCAACGACCCGCCATAAACCGGGGACGCCCGCACCCCCGCCGGCACCATCCGCCCCGACCACTGCGCGGTATCGCGCGCCGCCGCCGCCAACAGCAGATGCGCCACCGACCGCGCGGTGAACGGGGCTCCGGACACCGGCGCCGGCCACAGTTCGCTCATACACCGAGCCTGACCTGCTGCACCCGCCACGAGCAACCACCTCCGCCCGTGCTGTGGACAACTCCCGCCACCGGGCGATCCCACCAGCGCCACGACCCGTCCAGCCGGGCGCAAGAAACGACGCTCCATGATCGCGCTCCGCGCCTATCGTTGCAGCTCAGAGGCGGTATTGCGGTTGCGTCACCTCCACTAATGATGTAATATCAGTGCTGTCCAACGGGAACGACAAGCCCATTCGGACAGCAACCGCAAACCGATCAAGGAGCACGCAGATGCAGTACGTGCACATCGACCAGCTCGACGACCTCGACCCGGAACGGGACCTGCGCACCGATCGCGGCGACCTCCACGGGCTGGCCCACTCCCTCATCGAGGAAGGGCTACTCACCCCGCTGACCGTGATCCCGGGCGAGGCCGACCGGTTCACCATCTACGCCGGACACCGCCGCCGCGCCGCGCTGCGCCTGGCCGCCGAACTGCTCACCGGCGACCCGTCCGAGTTCGACCTCACCACCGAGCAGGCCCAGGCCCGTGCCGATGCCTTGATCAGCGCCGTGCCCTGTTTCGTGCGCCCCGACCTCGCCGGGCGCGACACCCTCGCCCAGCTCGCCGAGAACGGGGAACGCAAGAGCCTCGACCCCGCCGAGCGGATGCGCGGGTTGCAGCTGGCCATCGGCGACGGTTACGACGACCGCACCATCTCCCGCGCCGGCGGGTTCAAGACCGGCGACGTCCGGGCCGCCCGCCGCCTCGACACCATGCCCGAGGCCGCGCGAACGGCCGTCGACAGCGGCCAGCTCGACCTCGGTCAGCTGGCCGAGCTGGCGGAGTTCTCCGACGACGAGAAGGCCGTCAAGCGCATCCTGCGCAGCTCCGGCGGGCAGGTCCCGTTCGCCATCGCCGAGGAACGCCAGAAGCGCGAGCGCGCCGCGCAGGCCGAGAAGCTCAAGGCCGAGGCGACCGTCGCCGGGCACAAGGTGGTCCGCAAGCCCCAGGACCTCGGCTACAACAGCCGCGAGGAACAGTTCTCGCGCCTCGCCCACCCCGACGGCGCCACCCTCTCCGCTGAGGCCGACGCACAGACCGACGGGCACGTCGTGATCGTCGACAAGCTCGCCTACGCCGCGCCGGCCCTGGTCCACATGTGCCAGGTCCCCGACGAACACGGCCACACCCGGCTGCGCCCCACCAGTTACCGCAGCCCCGCCGAGATCGCCGAGCGCGACGCCGAGAACCAGGCCCGCGAAGATCAGAGGATCAAGATGGACGCTGCGCGCGAGGTCCGCGCGAAGTTCCTGCGCACCCTGATCGGCAGCCAGAAGGCCGCCGCCAAGCACACCGACATCCTCACCACCGTCGCCGCCCGCTGGCCCCGCCAGCTCGGCAACGGCGACCGGCACCGCCTCGCCGCAGCCCTGCTGCCCGCCGAACCGGACAACTGGACCCCGGCCCGAGCCCAGCAACACGCCGTCGCCCTCGCCGTACTCGGCGCCGACAAGATGGGCGAGGAGGCATTCGGGCGATGCGATTTCCAGGCCATGCTCTGGTGGTGGGACACCCTCGCAGCCCTGGGCTACGAGCGCGGCGACGCCGAGAACCATCTCGTCACCGCACTGCAGCACGGCCGCGACGAGGAAGACCGCCAGCGCGCGGAGGCCGCCGAACGCCGCGCCGCCGAAGAAGCGGAGCAGGCCGAGCCCGACGACGACGCCGAGCCCGACACCGACACCGGCGCCGTGGCCGACGACCAGGTCGGGGCCGCGCAGGACGACGGCGATCAGAACAACGACGACGACCTGGACGACGAAGGCGCAGCCGTCACTGAGGAGGGCGACGCGTAGCCGAAGCTACGACAACAGGGCGGGCATCCCGGTTGGGGTGTCGGCTCTTGTGGTGTGTGGCCGGCGG
>JAKDNL010000937.1 GCA_030451825.1 Pseudonocardia sp.
AGTGGGTGGCACCGGAAGTTCATCTTGGGTCGTCAGGCGGCGGGGGTGAGATCGACTGCGGGGTCGGTGGTGGCTGGTGTCTGCTCGTGTTCGTTGATGCGGCGCAGCAGTGTGGTCAGGTCGTCGGCGGTGAACTTCCAGTTGAACGGTCGGGCGGTCTGGTTGTAGCGGTCCACGAAGGACAGCAGGGTCTGGGTGAGTTCGGTTGTGCCGGCGAAGTCGCCGGGTGAGACGGCCTTCTTCTGGATGATCGAGAAGAAGATTTCCACCTGGTTCAGCCAGGAGGCGTGCACTGGCGTGTGGATCAGGATCGCGTTGGGGTGTGCCGTGCGGAGCCGGTCGATCGCGGCCTGGCCGCGGTGATCGGATCCGTTGTCGACGATGACGAACACGCGGGGCGCGTCTGCGTACTCGGGTTGGCTCATGACCTGGGACATGAGATCCATGAACGGGGCGATGCCGGTGGTGGTCGGGGTGGAGGCGGACACCGTGCCGGTGTGCACGTCGAACGCGGCCAGCAGGGCCAGGGCGCCGTTGCGGACGTATTCGTGCTCGACCCGCGCGGGCCTGCCGGGCGCGGCGGGCAGGGTCGGGTGGCAGCGGCCACGGGCCTGGATGGACGGCTTGGCGTCCACGGACAGGATGCGGTCACCCGGGCGCAGCGGCTCGCCTTCGTAACGACCCTGGTACAGGTCCAGGACCACCCTCGCCCGGGTGGCGAAGTTCGGGTCCCGAGGGTAGATCCAGGATTGGTACTGCCAGGGCTTGACCGGATGCTCGGCCAAGATCCGCAGGATCGACGATGCCGACACCGGCGAGTCGACCAGGTCCTGGGCGCTCAGCTCGACGGCCAGTTCCGGGCCGGTCCAGCGGGCCAGCGGGACCCCGCTCGCGGCGGGCAGCTGGCAGGCCAGCGCGACGACCGCTGCCCGATCCAGCGCGGTGATCCGCCGCGGCCGCCCAGAGCGGGGCAGGTCAACCAGCCCGCCCAACCCGTACTCGGCGAACCGGCCACGCCACTTGCGCACGGTATCGACCCCGACGCCCAGATCGGCGGAGATCCGCTCATTGGTGTGACCACGAGCGGCAGCCCGCACGATCTGGGCACGCAGCCGGTCCCGGTAGGGCGTCTTGGCGCCGCGGACACGCATCTTCACGGTCTTGCGTTCAGTCGCGGTCAGTACGACCGGCACGGCACGAGGACGCATCGAGGGAAATTACATGCATGTGATTCACTCCCGGCCGGGAGCGAGTCCCTGGAGTGCCTCAGCCGCCACCGGCATCGGTATCGGCCGGCGGCACAATGAGGCGCGTGCCCGCCATCCCCTCCTCGACCCGCGACTCGATCACCTGGAGGCTGCTCGACCACGCCAGAACCCACTGGCCACAGCTGGACACCGTGCACGTCAACTACCGCGGCGGGTTCGCCTACGTGTCCGGCGTGCTACCCGACGGCGAGCAGATCCCGCTCTGCCGGCTGCGCTACGGCGGCTCAGCCCACTCGTTCGGCTTCGCGATCTACTCCGCTGCCCACGAACGCTACGACGACGCCGTCCTGCGCACCGGCCTCCCCACCGGCAGCCCACAAGAAGCCCTCGACACCGCCTGCACGATCTACCTCGCCGGGCCCAGCTGACCCCAGACTGACCCCCGACGGACTTACGGACTCACCCACT
>JAKDNL010000359.1 GCA_030451825.1 Pseudonocardia sp.
CCACGGCGTCCGGCGATGGCCATCAGCAGCGACTCCGCAGGTCCTTCGACGGCAGGGCCCTTACCGGCCGTCCAGTCGAGGTCGGTGGCGACGAGCGTGAGCCCCCGGATTCGCTTCGATGCACCGATGGGCGGCGCGGTGCACGCGAAATCGAGGACCGCGGGCAGCCGCTCGGACGGGATCTCGCGTGGAAGGCCGAGCGGGCGGCGGATGTCCTGGTGGTGGATCGTGGCGTCGGTCAGCGCGATCTTGCCTCCGAAGCAGGCCGTGAATCCTCGGGGTCGCCGGCATCTCCTGACCAGTGCGAGCAGGTCGTCAGTGCTGTGCTCGGCATAGACGGCGACTCCGGCGGCGTTGATGCGCGCCGGGATCATGCCGGCGCGGAGGAACCGGCGGACATGCCCCGCGAGGCTGAGTTCGTCGTAGCTGAACATGTGGGCCACGACCTCGCGGACGCGCCATCCGTCGCACAGGGAGGGCGCATCCCACTGAGCCGGCGTGAGCGTGGCGAGGAAGTCGGCCAGGTCCGCCCGTTCCGCGCGGGCCAAGCTCATCGTGTCGGTGGGTGCGGCCACGAGCGGGGACGGTAACGGGGTATCGCGATCCCGACAACGCCATGTTCCGGTGCCTTCGGTGTCACCTCGGCCGGGCACCGAGAACCCGGTGCAGGAAGTCGGACTTGGCCCGGGTGTACGCCTCGCGGTCGTCGCGGTGCTCAGCTGCGGCGCTCGCCTTGAGGTGGGCGTACTCGCGAGCGAGATCGTCCGATGCGCGGAGCCTGTCCCGGAACGCGGCTCGTACGCCCACGCCGGCGCCGGTTCGTGCTGGCTCGTCACCCTCTCGACGGTGGCATATCGCTGGAGGGGCACGAGCGCCCGCCCGGCTCACGGCGATCGCAGCGAGGTGTCCAGGGTCGTCATGAGCTGCGCGACCCGGTTCGTGCCGGTCGGCGCGAGCGGGTATCGGCCGAGCACGTCGACGAGAGCCGGCGTCGCGCGGCGCCGGGCCCGCTCGATGGAGCGTTCACCCGCCCCTGGGGCAGCGTCGTCGGCCAACTCGGCCGCTCGTGCGGCGTGCGCGGCGGCGCGCAGAATGTGTCCGACCTGCGTCGCCTTGCTGAGGGGATGCAGGTACGCGGCGGCGGCGGCATCACCAGCGGCATGGGCCGCGTGCTTCGCCGACTCGTGGACGGCGGCGTGCGCCGCTCTGTGCGCGTCCAGCGCGGTGACGCGTTGGACCTTCGATCGGTGATTACCGTTCACAAACGTCCACGCCGCCTCGATTGCCGCGCGCGGTCGGTGATCGTCCGGGTGCGGTTCCTCGAAGAGACCCAGGACGTCCTCGGCGCTCTCCGCGGCGTAGCGAGCGACCACGCGCAGGTCGTCCATGGTCAACTCGAAGTCGCCCGACCCGATCGCCGCCATGGGCCCATTGTGGCGCTCAGAGCGTCACATCAGGAGTGCCCTCGAGTCGCACGGCCTACATGGCGTCGACCTTGGGCATGATCTCCTCCTTCAGGCGCTTGAGGTCGTCGAGCGTCTTCGACACCGGGACGTCCTGGAACGGCGGCCACAGCAGCGGCATCGTCAACCCGGCCTCCTTGTAGCGCTTGAGCCGGTCGGTGATCTGCGCGGCCGTTCCCGCCATCAGGTTGGTGACCTTGCCCTGCGGCGACTGGTCGGTCTCGGAGTCGGTGATGACGAACCAGAGCATGCTGCTGATCTCGAGATCGTCGACCGAGTGGGAGCTCCCGATCTCCTCGAGCTCCCGCGCGATGCCGCCGCGCCACTGCTGGAGGTCATCCGGCGAGTCCTGGATCCCGATCCAGCCCGCCAGGCCGTACTTCGCGACGCGGCTCGCCGCGCGTTTCGGGTCCTTGAGCCCGCTGAAGAAGATCGGCGGGTGCGGCTTCTGCACGGGCTTCGCCCCGAACCCGCACCTGTCGAAGTCGGCGAACTCGCCGTGGTACTCGAACAGGTCGTTCGTCCAGATGCCCTGCATGATCTCGATCGTCTCGCGCACGTGCTTGTGCCGCTTGGGGAAGATGTGCGCCGCGCTCGCGGCCGCGAACTCCTCGGGCATCCAGCCGGAGCCGACGCCGACGTTGAGCCGGCCGTTCGAGAGATGGTCCACGGTGGCCAGCTCGGCAGCGAGGACGCCGGGCGAACGATACGGCGTGTCGATGATGCTCATGCCGATCCGCACCGTCGTCGTCTTCGCAGCCAGCCAGGGAATCAGCGGCATGCCCTGGAGGAACTCACCTCGGGAGGACACAGGCAGGGCGCGGGGGAGCCCGTCCATCATGCCGAACGAGTGCTGGAGCTCCTCGCGATCGGACGCTTCCGGGACGACGATCCGGTCGAGTGTCCAGACGGAGTCGAAGTCGAGTTCCTCGGCGAGACTGGTGAGATCGTCAAGCTCCTTGACGGTCACCTTGTCGCGGAAGTTCGGCAGGTAGAGAGCGAGCTTCATGAGAGACGATCTCCTCACCGTGCATCAGTGAACGGCAACGGCCCACGTCGAGGTGCAGCGGCACGCTTGCGCACCCGCCCGACCTGAGCGCAGGGGCTGCGAATGCTAACCGACCTCCGTTGCGGTGAACAGCTTCCGCACCCGTGCCGGCTCATCCCCGCTGCGCCCGCTCACGCCTGCTCGTGAGCTTCGGCGATGGCCGTTCGTCGCACCCCGGACTCCGCATGTCGATCACAGAGGTCGACGGCTTTGCCGTGAAGAGCAGCCCAGTGCAAGATTGAATGCACTTGCAGCTGCAATCCCTGCAGACCGGGCAGGGTGCGTGATCGAGGCTGCATGTGAACCGAAAGGCAGGCTGGACATGCACGAATTCGCTGGGATGACGTCGGCGTCGGCGGCGGGGACGGAGTCCCTGGCGTGGCGCAAGAGCCAGCGCAGTAACCCCAACGGCGCCTGCGTCGAGCTCGCGCCGCTGTCCGAGGGCCGGGTCGCGATGCGCCACTCGCTCAACCCCGAGGGCTCCATGCTCATCTACACCGCGCAGGAGTTCGACGCGTTCCTGCTCGGGGTCAAGGACGGGGAGTTCGACAAGCTGGCCTGACGCCGGTGGGTCGGGTCCTCGAGCACGCCGAGCGTTCTCGTCGGTCCGACATTTACATGACCGCGGGTGCACGATGCGGAGTCGTGCGCCCGCGGAGAGTTGATGCTGCTCCGCTCGGCAGTGCAAGATCCGGGTAACGTGGCGTGGCAAGCGCGTGCGGCCCGGGAGGTATGAGCATGACTGCTGGTCAGGGTGACGCGCATGCGCAGTCGCCCGACCGGCGCGGCCCTACGGTCCTGCGCGCGATGGTCGGCAACGAGCTGCGCCGGCTCCGTGAGGACAGCGACACCAGCCGTGCGGTCGCCGCCGACTCCATCCGTGGCTCGGAAGCCAAGATGAGTCGACTCGAGGCGGGCCGGACCGGGTTCCGGCGCCGGGACGTCGAAGATCTTCTCACCTTGTACGGGGTCAACGACCCGATGACGCGGGCCGGGCTGGTGAGCCTGGCCGAGCAGGCCAACGCTCCGGGCTGGTGGCACCGCTACAACGACGTCATGCCGACCTGGCTCGCCAGCTTCGTCGGGTTCGAGCAGGACGCGGCGATCATCCGATGTTACGAGGCGCAGTTCGTCCCGGGCCTGCTGCAGACCGAGGCCTACGCCCGCGCCGTGATCGCACTCGGCCAGGCCGTGAACGACGACGAGATGCAGCAGCGCGTCGCCCTGCGGATCCAGCGCCAGCGGATGCTCGCGGTCACCGAGCCCCCGGACTACTGGGCGATCGTCGACGAGGCGGTGCTGCGCAGGTCGATCGGCGGCAAGCACATCATGCGTGAGCAGCTCGACCACCTGCTCGAAGTCGGCAAGCTGCCGAACGTGACGGTGCAGGTCGTGCCGTTCGACCGGGGCGACGCCGCGGCGAGCGGCGGCCCCTTCACGCTGCTGAGGTTCGCCGAGCGGGACCTGTCCGACATCGTGTATCTCGAACAGCTCGCCAGCGCTACCTACCTGGACAAACTATCCGATGTGGACATCTACCTTAAGATCATCGATAGGCTGGCAGTCGGGGCCATGACCCCTGAGCGGTCGGCCGCGCTGATCGCGTCCGCGCGCGACTCACTCTGAACGCATCAACCATCATCCAGGTAAGGGAGACGCAGTGACAGATTCTGCGGGCCAGGCCGGCGCAGCGGCATCGGCCGAGGCCGCCATCGACACCGAGACACCGGCGATTTCTCGGGTGTACGACTTCTTGCTCGGCGGCAAGCACCATTACGACGTCGACCGCATCGCCAGCAACGCCATGATCCAGGCGGTCCCGGAGACGAAGCTGCTCGCGTCGGCGAACCGCGCCTTCGTGCGCCGGTCGGTCCAGTACCTGGTGGGCGAGGCCGGGATCAGACAGTTCCTCGACATCGGGTCCGGTCTGCCGGCCACCGGCAACGTGCACGAGGTCGCCGAAGAGCTCAACCCGGACGTCCGCGTGGTCTACGTGGACAAGGACCCGATCGTGCTGGCCTACGGCCGGGCGCTGCTCAGCAAGAACGACAACACGTCCGTCGTGACCGCGGACCTCCGCGACCCCGATGCGATCTTCGCGGAGCCCGAGGTGAAGCGGCTGCTGGACACGAGTGAGCCCTTCGCGATCCTGCTCGGCGGCGTCATGATGCACCTCGAGCAGCACGAAGACCCGGAGGGAGTCGCGGCCAAGCTGCGCGACAGGCTTCCCTCGGGCGGCTACCTGATGCACTCCGGCTGCTCCGACCCCGGCGACGACCCGCGTGCCCCCGAGCTGAACCGGATCTTCGAGCAGTTCCAGATGGGCTCGCGGTGCTTCCCCACCTACGACGAGCAGATCCGCTACTTCGACGGCCTGGAGCTGATCGAGCCGGGCTTCGTGCCGGCCAACCAGTGGCGTGCCGGCCTCGACTTCCCGGACCCGGACAACCCGGCCCACCCCATGGTCGCCGGAGGCGTCGCCCGGAAGCCGTAGCTCACCGACGGGCGACGCGGAACCCGACGTCGTCGAGCGGCCCGTAACGCGCGCCGTCCGGGAGCCGGATCGCCCCGGTCAGCCGCCGGGGCGTCGCTCCCGCTCGACGAGCATCCGCTCGCTCGCCTCGCGGACCTCGGCGTCCGGAACGATCTCGGTGCCCCGGGCCGTCACGAGGATGACGTTCGGGAACAGCGCCCGGGCCAGGTCCGGTCCGGCGGTGGCGGAGTCGTCGTCGGCGGCGTCCCACAGTGCGTTGACCGCTGCCGACACCGCTCCCGCGCGGTCCGCGGCCGGGGAGTGACGCTTCTTCAGCGCGCCCTTCGCGAACACCGAGCCGGAGCCGATCGACTCGTAGCCCTGCCGGTCGCGCACCGCGTCACCACCGGCGTCGAAGGACACGATCCGGAACGCCTGCGCCGGGTCCGGCTCCTGCGGGTCGTAGCCGACGAACAGCGGGATCGCGACGAAGCCCTGCATCGCGGCGGGCAGGTTCTCCCGCACGATCGTCGACAGCCGCCGGGTCTTGCCGCCCAGGCTGATCGGGGCGCCCTCGATCTTCTCGTACTGCTCGACCTCCGCGGCGAACATCCTCAGCATCGTCAGCGCGTGCCCGACCGAGCCGGCGAACCCGGCGGCGGAGAAGTCGTCGACCACCAGGACCTTCTCCAGGTCCTTCTGCGCGATCTCGTTGCCCTGGGTCGCCCTGCGGTCACCGGCCAGCAGGACGCCGTCGGCGTAGCGCAGCGCGACGATCGTGGTGCCGTGTGGGGCGCGCAGGTCGCCGTTCACCCGCAGCGACGGGTCCCGGGGGAGCGAGCCGGGCAGCATCTGCGGCGCGTGCGCGCGCAGGTACTCGACGAACGAGGTGTCACCGATCATGCGGCGGTCGGGGTCGTGCGCATCGTGGGTGCTTCCTTCGCGTCGGGGAGTTGCCACCGATCCTGCCCGCACACCTCGCCGCGGTCCAGCCACGCACGTCGCGCCGAGGCCCCACGACGCGCCCGGCGAACCGCTGGACTCGCGCCGGGGCTCCACGACGCGAACCTGGGCGCAGATCTTGCACACTCATGGGCGTGACGCAGCCGAGTGGGCCCCGCCGTCGGGGCGAGGAGTTCTGTACGCGGTTCGGCCTACGGGTGCCGGTGGTGTCCTCGCCGATGGCCGGCGCCTGCCCGCCGGAGCTGGCGATCGCCGTCGCCGAGGCCGGCGGGATGGGCGCCGCCGGGGTCATGCACGACAGCCCGGAGCGGATCGCGGACTGGATGCGCCGCTTCCGCGAGGGCTCCTCCGGCGCGGTGCAGCTCAACCTCTGGATCCCGGATCCGCCGGACGACGACTCCGCCCGGACCGAGGCCGCCTCCCGCTTCCTGGACGGGATGGGCACCGCGGGCGAGACCGCCGGCACGGCACTGGACTTCGACGCGCAGTGCGCCGCGATGATCGACGCGCGGCCCACCGTCGTCTCCTCGATCATGGGGCTCTACGACCCGGCCTACGTGCGGGCGCTGCACGACGCCGGCATCGCCTGGTTCGCCTGCGCCACCACCCTCGACGACGCGCTCGCGGCCCAGGAGGCCGGCGCGGACGCCGTCGTCGCGCAGGCGATGGAGGCCGGCGGGCACCGCGGCAGCGTCGATCCGGCCGCCGCCGAGGCCACCGAGGTCGGGCTGTTCGCGCTGCTCCCGCGGCTGGCCGACCATCTGCGGGTGCCGATCGTCGCCGCCGGCGGGATCGCCGACGGGCGCGGCGTGGCCGCCGCGCTCACCCTGGGCGCGAGCGCGGTGCAGGTCGGCACGGCGCTGCTGCGCGCCCCCGAGACCGGCATCGCGAAGGACTGGTCCGCGGCGCTGCACGGCCTCGCGCCGGAGGCGACGGTGACCACCCGCGCCTACTCGGGGCGTCTCGGGCGGGCCGCGCCCTCGGACTACGTCCACGCCTGGCGCGAGCCCGGAGCACCGGCACCCGCGCCGTACCCGCACCAGCGGCGCCTGGTCGCCCGCTACCGGGCCGGGGAGCCGGGCCGGGTGGACCGGGTGAACAGGTGGGCCGGTCAGAGCGCGGCGCTGGCCGTCGAGGAACCGGCGGGCGAGATCGTCGCCCGGATCTGGCGGGAGGCCTCCGACCTGCTCGCCTGATTCCGGCATCCGGCATCCGGCATCCGGCCCCCCGGGCATCCCGGCGGGCCGGCTGGGGCCGGCGTGGTGGGGAACACCTCC
>JAKDNL010000360.1 GCA_030451825.1 Pseudonocardia sp.
CCTCGCGGTGCAGCACCTTCGGGATGTCGTAGATCGACGGCGCGTCCGGGCAGGCCGCGACGCCGTCCAGCTCGACGTCGCACATCAGCGAGATCTTGCGCTTCATCCCGTCCGGGATGTCGCGGTCGGCGCGCAGCACCAGCGCGTCGGGCTGGATGCCGATGTTGCGCAGTGCCGCGACCGAGTGCTGGGTGGGCTTGGTCTTGAGCTCGCCGGACGGCGCCAGGAATGGCACCAGCGACACGTGCAGGAAGAAGCAGTTGTCCCGGCCGACCTCGTGACGGACCTGGCGGGCGGCCTCGACGAACGGCAGCGACTCGATGTCGCCGATCGTGCCGCCGACCTCGGTGATCACGACGTCCGGCGCGATCCCCTCGGCGTCCGGCTCGCTCATCGCGACGATCCGGTCCCTGATCTCGTTCGTGATGTGCGGGATGACCTGCACGGTGTCGCCCAGGTACTCGCCGCGGCGCTCCTTGGCGATCACCTCGGAGTAGACCTGGCCGGTCGTGACGTTGGCCCGGCCCTGCAGGTCCCGGTCCAGGAAGCGCTCGTAGTGGCCGACGTCGAGGTCGGTCTCCGCGCCGTCCTCGGTCACGAAGACCTCGCCGTGCTGGAACGGGTTCATCGTCCCGGGATCGACGTTGAGGTAGGGATCCAGTTTCTGCATCGTGACGCGGAGACCGCGGGCGGTGAGAAGCTGCCCCAGGCTCGACGCGGTGAGGCCTTTGCCCAGCGAGGATGCGACCCCGCCGGTGACGAACAGGTGACGGGTCGCGCGTGTCTGCACGGGTTTCCAGCCTACGCCGTCCGCCCCGTCTCCGATCAGTGGGACCCCTCGTGCGCGGCTATGGCTGCCCTGGCAATGTTATCCCCCCCCGGAGCCATACTGGCCCGCGCCCCCCCCCGCCTGCACGCGCCGGGCCAGCTCCTCTCCCCCCCCCCGGGGGCGGCGGGGGGGGGGGGGGCGGCACCCCCCCCCGAATACAATTGCGTCCCCCTACTCACAACCCCGGGCGCCCCCCCGGGCGCGCACACCAGTGCCCGGGCCCGGAACCCCGCCCACGGGTCGGTCAGGGCTTCGGTCAGGGCTTCGGGGCGGGGGCGGCGGCGTCGCCGGCGGAGCCATACTGGCCCGCGCCGCCGCCGGCCTGCTCGCGCAGGGCCAGGATCGTGGCGACCCGCCCGGTGCCGGTCTGCACGTCGTCCACGGTCGACAGGCCACCGGCCGCGGCCCGGTCGGCGCGCACCACACCGATGGCGCCGGTCGCGTCCGCCGAGCCGGTCCGCCCGGCCAGCACGGCGCCGCTGCCGCGGCGGTCCAGCTCGGACGCCAGACGGGCAGTGGTCGCGGCCGCCTCGCCGGCGTCGAGTCCCTGGGCGGCGCCCCCGGTGACGACGACGACCATGCCGGCCGGGGCCGCGGTGGCGCCGGGCTCGGCGAAGCCGGCCGCGGACAGGCCGGCGAGCACGGACCGGGCCTGCGCGGCGGTGGGCGCCGGGCCGTTCGGGGCGGTGAGCAGCGCGCTGCCGAGCAGGCCGCCGGCGAGGCTGCCGGCGTCGGTCGCGGCGGGCAGCTGCGCCCCGGCCGGCAGTAGCCGGGATGCGAGCTCACGGAGCTGGTCGGCCCGCGCCGGGTCGGTGACGGCGTCGGTCAGCTTCACCCGCCCGGACACGGTGCCGCCGGCCTGCCCGACGAGCTCGGCGACGGCGTCGACGTCGGCGGCGTCCCCGCCGAGCGAGACCAGCGTGACGGTCTTCCCGGGCAGTGCACCGCGCACCGCGGACGGCCCGATGCGGGTCGCGAACTCGTCGGAGGCCCGCTGCTGCGCGGCCAGGTCGTCGCGTTGCGCGCGCAGCTCGGCGACCTGCCCGGCCAGGTCGTCACGCTCGGTGGACACCGCGGAGACCAGACGGTCGGACAGCCCGGTCGAGCCGAGCACGACGCCGATCGCGAGCGCCAGGAACACCGCGCCGATGGACAGCGCGTGGTACCGCATCGAGATCACTCTCAGAACCAACCCTTGACCGTGTCGAGAAGCTGCTGGAACGACTGCACGACCCAGGCGACGATCGCGTCCCCCGCCCCGGAGACCAGCAGCGCGACCACCACCGCGACGACCGCGGCCGCGATCAGGAGCAGCAGCGGGCCGAACGACATCCGGCTGCGGTACATCGACGCGATCACGGTGCCGTCGACGACGTCGCCGCCGGCCTGCAACCGGGTGAGGAACGTGGAGGCGTTGCTGCCCGAGCGGCCGCGGTCGAGGAACTCGGCCATCGACGCGGACAGCCCCACGGTGACGATCATCTGCGCGCCGTGGTGGTGGGCCAGCAGCAGCGCGAGGTCCTCCGGGTTCGCCATCGACGGGAACGTCACCGCGCTGGCGCCGAGGTCCTGCACCCGGTGCAGCCCCGGCGCGTGCCCGTCCGCGAACGCCGGGACGACGACGTCGGCGCCGCTGGTCAGGGCCTCGGTGGACACCTCGGAGGGGTCGGAGAGGATCAGGTCGGGCTTGTACCTCGCGGCCATCAACGCGTCCGCCCCGGCGCCGACGCCGATCAGCACCGGCCGGTACTCGCGGATGAACGGGCGAAGCCGGCGCAGGACCGCGACGTGGTCGTACCCCGGCGCCACGACGATCACCTGACGGCCGGCGAGCGCGACGTCGACGTCCGGGACGCCGTAGCCGTCGAGCAGCAGCGAACGCTCCCGGCGCATGAACTCGATCGTGTTCGCGGCGAACGCCTCGAGCTGGTGGGTCAGCCCGGACTTGGCCTCGGCGAGCGCGTCGGCCACCGAGTCCTCGGTCTGCACCCGTCCCTCGCCGAGCGGCTGCTCACCGGAGTACAGGACACCGTCGTGCAGGCGCACCTTCGCGCCGTCACGGACCGCGCGCAGCAGGTCGGAACCGGCGTCGTCGACGAGCGGGATGCCGGCCGTGACCAGGATCTGCGGGCCGAGGTTCGGGAACCGTCCCGAGATCGACGGCGCGGCGTTGACCACGGCCGCGACCTCGGCCTTGACCAGCGCGTCCGCGGTGGACCGGTCGAGGTCGATCTGGTCCAGGACGGCGATGTCGCCGGGTCGCAGCCGGCGCAGCAGGGCCTCGGTGCGCCGGTCCGCGCGCGCGGGACCGGTCAGGCCGGGCAGCTCGTGTCGCGAGCGGTGCAGCAGACCGGACAGCTTCATGCACGCACTGTGACACCTGGTGCGGATGGGACGGTGCAGGCACGCCGCACCGTGACCGTGAGTTCACCCCGTGCACCGACCTCGTCCGGGTCAGCGCTTCCGGGCGCCCCCGGGGCGCTTGCGCCGCCCGCCGCCCGGCTGCTCCCGCTCCCGGCGGGAGGCGTCGGCCGCGCGGTCGGACTCGCGGTGCGACGACGCCGCGGCGAGCAGCTCCCCGGCGTGCGCGCGCCCGGTGTCGGTCTCGTCCAGGCCGGCCAGCATCCGCGCGAGCTCGCCGATCCGGTCGTCCTCCGCGAGCCGCCGGACACTGGAACGGGTCACCGCGGCGGTGCCGTCGGTGCCCTTCTGCACGACCAGGTGCCGGTCCGCGTACGCGGCGACCTGCGGCAGGTGCGTCACCACGATCACCTGGTGGCGCGCCGCGAGCCGGGCCAGCCTGCGCCCGATCTCCACCGCCGCGCGACCGCCGACACCGGCGTCGACCTCGTCGAACACCATCGTCGGCACCGGGTCGGCCCCGGCCAGGGCCACCTCGAGCGCGAGCATGACCCGGGAGAGCTCGCCGCCGGAGGCACCCTTGTGCAGCGGCTGGGCGGACGATCCCGCGTGCGGGACGAGCCGCAGCTCGACCTCGTCGACCCCGCTGGAGCCGGCGTGACAGGCCCGGCCCTCGACGGTCAGCGCGTTCTCGTCGCCGTCGCCGGCCGGGCGCCGCGCCACCCCGACCCGCAGGCTCGCGTCCTTCATGGCCAGCCCCGCCAGCTCCACGGTGGTCGCCTCGGCGAGCCGGACCGAGGCGGCCGAGCGGGCGATGGAGAGCTCCTCGGCGTGCCCGGCCAGGTCGAGCGCCAGCGCATCGCGGCGGGCGGCCAGCGCCGCCAGCGCCTCGTCCGAGGTGTCCAGACCGGACAGGCGGTCGCGGGCGCCCGCGGCCCACTCCAGGACACCGTCGGTGTCCGCGGCGTACTTGCGGGTCAGCGCCTTGAGCTCGGCCTGGCGGGCGAGCAGCCCGGCCAGCCGCTCCGGATCCGCGTCCAGGCGGTCCAGATAGCCGCCGAGCTCGGCGGCCACGTCACCCAGCACGGCCAGCGCCTCGCCGAGCCGCGCGTTCAGGGCCTCCAGCTCCCCGTCGCCGGAGGAGGACACCAGGTTGCGTGCCTCCCCGCAGAGCCCGAGCGCGCCGGGGCTGTCCCCGTCCTCGGAACCGCCGAGTGCCAGCCGCGCCGCCTCGGCCGCGGCGCGCAGATCGTCCGCGGCGGCCAGGCGGCGGGACTGTTCGACGAGCTCGCGGTCCTCCCCCGGCTGCGGATCCACGGACTCGATCTCGGTGAGGCCGTGGCGGAGCATGTCCGCCTCCTGCGCGAGCCGGCGCGCCCCGTCGCGGCGCTCGGTCAGCTCGGCGCCGACCTGGAGCCACTCGGTGCGGATCTCGCGGTAGGCGGCCAGCGGCTTGGCCACCGCGTCCCCGGCGAAGCGGTCCAGCAACGCCCGCTGGTCGGCCGGGCGCAGCAGCCGTAGCTGGTCGTTCTGCCCGTGCACGGCCAGCTGGGCCTCGGCGAGGCGACCCAGCACCCCGACCGGGACGGACCGCCCGCCCAGGTGGGCGCGGGAGCGGCCGTCGGAGGAGACGGTGCGCGCGGCGATCAGCGTGCCGTCCTCGTCCGCCTCGGCACCGACCTCCTCGGCCAGCTCGAGCGCCGCGTTCGACGCCGTGAACCGGCCCTCGACCATCGCCCGCTTGGCCCCCTCGGACACCCGGGACGACTCCGCGCGCCCGCCACCGAGCAGGGACAGTCCGGTGACCACCATCGTCTTGCCCGCGCCGGTCTCACCGGTGAGCACGGTCAGGCCCGGGTCCAGCTCGAGGGTGGCGTCATCGATCACCCCGAGTCCCTGGATGCGCATCTCGGCCAGCATGGCCCGCACGATACGGCGGGGGCCCGACAACGACAGCCGACACACCGATCGTTGCCGAACATTCGTTCGTACTCCAGGTGAACGGTCGGCGCTCAGCGCCCGGGTGCGTCGCCGGTCCGGTCGCGCCCGGGGGCCGACCCGTTGCGCCGCCCGCCGTCGCGGCCCCCGTCGCGGTCCCCGTCCCACTCCTCCTCACGCGAGCGCGGGGCGCCGCGCCAGCCCCGCACCGGCAGGTCGAACTTGCGCACCAGCCGGTCCGCGAACGGCTGCGCGGCCAGGCGCACCATCCGTACCGGGTCCGCGGCGCGGGAGAGCTCGACCCGCCCTCCCGGCGGCACCGAGATCGTCCGGCGGCCGTCGCAGTCCAGCACCGCGGACGGGCCGCTCGCCGAGACCTCGATCGCGACCGCGCTGTCCGGGGCGATCACCATCGGCCGGGCGAACAGGGCGTGCGCGTTGCTCGGGACCACCAGCAGTGCATGTACCTGCGGCCACACCAGCGGCCCGCCGGCGGAGAACGCGTAGGCGGTGGAGCCGGTCGGGGTGGAGCAGATCACGCCGTCGCAGCCGAAGCCCGACACCGGTCGCCCGTCGACCTCGAGCACGACCTCGAGGATCCGTCCGCGGGTGGTCTTCTCCACGACGGCCTCGTTCAGCGCCCAGGTGTGCCCGAGCACCGACCCGTTGGACCGGACGACCGCGTCCAGGGTCATCCGCTCCTCGACCGAGTACTCGCCGCGCACCAGTGCCTGCAGTGCCTCGTCGAGGGAGTCCTCCTCGGCCTCGGCCAGGAACCCGACGTGCCCGAGGTTCACCCCCAGCAGCGGCACCCGGCCCGGCCGGGCCAGATCCGCGGCGCGCAGCAACGTCCCGTCGCCGCCGAGGACCAGCACCGCCTCGGCGCCGCGTGCGCAGTCGGCGGTCCCGGGCACCGGCACGGGGGCCAGCTCGGCGGGTACCCCGGGGTCGATCCCGACCTCGGACCACTCGTCGGCGAGCACCCGCATCCGGATGTGGTCCTCGGCGAGTGTGCGCACCACCTTGATCGCGGTCTGCCGGTTCGCCGCCCGGCCCGCGTGCAGGACCAGCAGCATCTCCCTCATGCGGGCCCGTCCGCGACGGCCGCCGCGAGCATCGCGGCGACGTCCTCGGTGCCCGCGTCCTGGCCCGGTGCGCCCTCCGCCTGTCCGGCGGGATCCTGGGGCCGGTGCAGGCGCAGGAAGTACTCCACGTTGCCGGACGGCCCGGGCAGCGGGCTCGCCGTCGCGCCCCGCACCTGCAGGCCCAGCCCGGCCGCGGCCTCGGCCACCCCGGTGAGGGCGTCGCGGCGCAGCGCCGGGTCACGCACGACCCCGCCGGAGCCGAGCCGGGCCCGGCCGACCTCGAACTGCGGCTTGACCATCGGCAACAGCGTGCCGCCGGGGCCGGTGCAGGCGGCGAGCGCGGGCAGCACGGTGCGCAGCGAGATGAACGACAGGTCGGCGACCGTGAGCTCCACCGGCCCGCCGATCTGTTCGGGGGTCAGCGCGCGCACGTTGGTGCGGTCGTGGACCCGCACCCGGTCGTCGGAGCGCAGCCGCCAGACGAGCTGGCCGTACCCGACGTCCGCGGCGACGACCTCGCGGGCGCCGCGAGTGAGCAGCACGTCGGTGAAGCCGCCGGTCGACGCGCCGGCGTCGAGGCAGCGGCGCCCGTCCACCGTGACGTCACCGAACACGTCCAGCGCGCCGAGCAGCTTCTTCGCCCCGCGCGAGGCCCACTCGGGCTCGGCGTCGTCGGCGCGCACGAGCACCGGGGTGTCCCGGCCGACGACGGTGGCCGGCTTCGCGGCCGGCATGCCGTTGACGGTGACGCGGCCGGCGGAGATCAGTTCCGCGGCCTGGCCCCGGGAGCGGGCGAGCTTGCGGCGGACGAGCTCGGCATCCAGACGGGCACGGGTGACCACCGGGGTCACGCCCGTTCCGACCCTGCCGTCAGGGCCTCCCCGAGAGCGGTGTGCACGCGCTCGAACGCGGCGACGTGCTCGCCGACCGGACGCTCCGACAGGCCGTCCAGACCCGCCATCGCCTCCTCGACGCTCGCGCGCAGTGACGTGACCGGCCGCTCCG
>JAKDNL010000361.1 GCA_030451825.1 Pseudonocardia sp.
CGCGGCGGGCCGGATGCGTGAACGGGGGTGGACGAGAGCACCGCTCGTGCGCCAGAGCTGGACGAGAGCTCCGTTCGTACACCGGGTCGAACGGGCGCGGCCGGACGGGCGGGTGCACGAGAGCTCCGTTCGTGCGCCGGGGCTGGACGACGGCTCCGTTCGTGCAGCCCGGACTGGGGGGCGTGAGCCGATCGAGGAGCGGGTTCCCGCTGCCTCGCGGTCAGCCGTGCAGCGCGAGGTAGGGCGCGAGGGCGAGCAGCGTGACGATCAGGCCGTACTTCAGGGCCCGGGTCGGCAGCGCCTGCGCGATCTTCCAGCCGAGCAGCACGCCGGCGAGTTCCGGGACGCCGACCAGCGCGGCCAGCGGCCAGTTGACGGCGTCGTGAACCAGGTAACCGACCGTGCCGGCGGTGGCGATGACGATCGACTGGACCTGGGCGGCGGCGAGCGACTCCAGCACCGGGACGCCCACCACGATCAGCAGCGGCACGCTGAGCATCGGCCCGCCGACGCCGACGATGCCGCTCGCCACGGCCACCGCCAGGCCGAGCGGCACCACCGCCGACGCGGGCGGATGGGCCTCGGTGGCCGCGGGCCGGTGCCGCTCCCGATACCACAGCAACCCG
Organism: Pseudonocardia sp.; assembly: GCA_030451825.1. Taxonomy (GTDB): domain Bacteria; phylum Actinomycetota; class Actinomycetes; order Mycobacteriales; family Pseudonocardiaceae; genus Pseudonocardia. Next base: position 627 of record JAKDNL010000361.1, read on the forward strand.
GCCACCAGCGCCACGAACACGGCGAGGACCAGGCCGAACGCCTGTTTCGACACCACGGTGTTGATCAGGACGCCGACCGGCGTGCCGACGACGGCGGTGGCGGCCAGGATCAGTGCCGTGCGTCGGGTCTCGGGCTCGCGCAGGTGGCCCGAGCGGGTGTAGGCGGCGGTGGCCAGCGCCCCGGTGGCGATGTGGGTGACGATGGAGGTGCCGGCCACCTCGGCCGGGGACAGGTCCGTGAGGGCGAACAGCCCGATCGTGGGCAGCACCCCGCCGGGCCCGACGGCGGTGATGCCCACCCCACCGATCAGCCCGAGTGCTGCCAGCAGGGCCAGGACCGGGACGGTCAGCCCGGCCGTCACCGCGGCGCCGTGGTGCCCGACCCGCACCTCCGGGAGGCGCCGCCGGCGTCCCGGGTACCGGCATCGGGGTGACTCACCGCGGTGACGTTACCCCGCGGTGTTACGCCCGAACTGCGCCCTGCGCCGTGCCGGCTGCGGGGCCCGTCACTAGCCGCGGGAGATCGCGACGTCGCGCAGCACGGCCGCCTCGTGCTGCGCATCCTGCAGTAACGCGCGCACGACGTCACCGATACTGATCATTCCCCGCACCTCGCCGTGATCCACCACCGGGAGGTGCCGGAAGCGGCGGTCGGTCATGCTCTGCATCACCGACGTCAGCGCGTCGTCGGGTCGGCACCGCATGGGACATCAACGCCTCCACGGCGAGCCCGTCCACCGCGGCGCCGTGCTCGTGCACGCCGCGCACGAGGTCGCGCTCGGTGAGCAGTCCGGCGATCTGCCGGTTGTCGTCCAGGACCACCAGGGCGCCGATCCTCGGCGGGCCCGCCAGCAGCACGGTCGCCTCGGCCACCGTGGACCAGGTCCAGGTCGTGGCTACCTCCCGGCCCTTGGCCGCCAGTACCGCATCGACCGACTTCGCCATCACGTCCTCCTTCTCACCCGTCCGGTGATAACCTAGTATAGGCGCAATGATTGCGTTAGCGCACATGACGGCGGCACCACGAACGAGAGAGGGCGGACGCCCATGACTGATCGGACGACGCAACAGGATCGGACGGCGCAACACCGGCCCGGACTCGAGCCGGCGGCGCCGGACTGGCGCGACCGGCTGGTGGAGCTGCACGTGCTCGCCGCCCACGGGGACGACGACGCGGCACGCGCCGCCGAGGCGTGGATCGCCACCGACTCCCGGGCCCGCAGCAGCTGGGAGGCGGTGCAGCGGGAGTGCGCGCAGATCCGCGCCGCGTCGACCGGGGACGTCCCGGGCTGAGCGGGGCCGGCACCCGCCCCCGGGGCGGGTGCCTGGCCGTACTGGTCCCGCGGCGTCACAGAAGCGCTTCGTCACGCGCGCCATCTCGGTCTGGCCCCGGGCAAGTGTTCACGGGCGCAAGTGTTGCACGCGTGACGAGACTCGGGGCCGCTAGTCCACGGGTGGTGCCGGCCGGCCACCATCCGGGCGGCCGGCGAATTCGCCCTGCCGCTCGTGCTGGGTCTGCTCGCGCTCGGCCTCGCGGGCGCGGGCGTCCTCGAGTCGCCGGGTCTGGTCGGTGGGGTCGGGCCGTAGCAGCGAGCCGGGTACCGCCTCGCCGGCGTAGCCGAGCTGGTTGAGCTTGTTCGGGACCGGGGCTCCTTGGTAGTCGAGTTCGGTCGGGTGTCCGTGGGCGTCCGTCCCGGCCAGGGGTTGGTGTACCTCGATGAACTCGCCGTTGGGCCGGCGCCGGATGATGCCGGTCTCGATTCCGTGCTCGAGCACCGCGCGGTCGCCCTTCTGCAGCCCGATGCACCACCGGTAGGTCACGAAGTACATCAATGGCGGCAGGATCAGCACCAGGATCCGGCCGGCCCAGGTGGTGGCGTTGAGCGAGATGTGGAAGAAGAAGGCGATCCAGTCGTTGATCCCGCTGAGCACGAGGACGCCGTAGAACGTGATCGCCATGATGCCCAGCGAGGTACGGACCGGCACGTCCCGGGGGCGCTGCAGGAGGTTGTGGAGGGCGTTGTCCCCGGTGAAGCGCCGCTCGATCCACGGATACAGGGCGGCCACGACGTAGAGCACCGGCAGGAACGCCGGGCTTGCCCAGAACGCGGCCGGGATCGAGTAGTTGCCGATGTAGATGTCCCACGGCGGGAAGATCCGCAACATGCCCTCGGTGTAGAGCACGTACCAGTCGGGCTGGGACCCCGCGGAGATGTGCGCCGGGTCGTAGGGCCCGTAGTTCCACAGCGGGTTGATCTGCAGGAGCCCGGCCATGATCCCCAGCACACCGACGGTGACCGCGAAGAACGCGCCCCCCTTGGCCGCGAACGCGGGCAGGATCCGGACGCCGACCACGTTGCCCTCGGTGCGCCCGCTGTTCGGGAACTGGGTGTGCTTCTGATACCAGACCAGCCCCACGTGCACCGCGATCAACGCCAGCAACAACCCCGGCAGGATCAACACATGGATGATGTAGAGCCGCGGGACGATCTCGGTGCCGGGGAACTCACCACCGAACAGCAACCAGTGCGTCCAGGTGCCGATCACCGGGATGGACAGGATGAACCCGGACGCGATCCGCAGGCCGGTACCGGAGAGCAGGTCGTCGGGCAGCGAGTAACCCGAGAACCCCTCGAAGAAACCCAGCAGGATCAGCACGACGCCGATCACCCAGTTGGCCTCGCGCGGCTTGCGGAACGCGCCGGTGAAATACGTCCGGAACATGTGCACGACCATCGCGGCCACGAACAGGTTCGCCGCCCAGTGATGCACCTGGCGCACGAACAACCCGCCACGGACCTCCAACGAGATCTGCACCGTGGACTCATAAGCCCGCGACATGTGCACACCGCGCAAATTGTCGAACGGGCCGTCGTAGACGACCTCGGCCATCGACGGATCGAAGAACAACCCCAGATACGTACCCGAGAGCAACAACACGATGAAGCTGTAGAGCGCAATCTCCCCGAGCATGAACGACCAATGCGTCGGAAACACCTTGTTGAACTGCTTCCGCAGCCCCGCCGCCGGATGATAACGCTGATCGAGCTCATCGAGGCCTGTGGCGGCCTTGGCCCGTGCGCCACCGGAGGGCTGAGTCGGCGTGGTCAACGAGCTCATCCCGGGTGCCCCTCCCACCGCCCACCGGCCCGCTCAGCGGGCCGACTTGATGGTCCGAGAGTGCGACCACCGCGGCGATTCGTCAACCGCAGGCGCAGCGCCGGGCCGCACCTCATCTGGTCGTCCTCTCAGCCGGCCAGACCGGACGACACGCCCGGCACCCGGGCGTACTCGATCGCGCTGCGCCGCACCTCCCAGACCTCGCTCTGCCGATCCAGGTCGGTGAACACGGCCGGTTCCGCCGGCGACTCGACACACCCGGACGCGGCCCGGGCCCGTTCACCGGCTTCCTCGACGGTGTCGCCTCCGTACTCGGCGAGCAGCCACGCGACGCCCTCGGGCACGTCGTCCAGGCCCGGCGGGTGCTCACCGCGGCGGTGCAGGTTCGCCACGACCGTGGAGTCGAACGCCTCCAGCGCGAGCAGCCGATCGCCGCCGGCGAGGTCGGTGACGTGCTCGGCCGCGGTGATCACCTCCGGGTAGCCGACCACGAGCCGGGCGCGGTGGCGTGGCCGCAGCAGCGACCGCATCACCGCCTCCAGCACCAGCACGCAGCTGGACTCGCCGCCGACCAGGGCACGGGTCAGGTCGAACCCTCGCTCCGGGAGCAGGCTGTCCAGGTTGTAGCCGGAGACCCGGCACGGGATGTCCGGGTAGCGCTCACGGACCGGGTCGGCGTAGCGGTCGCGCAGCGATCGCAGCCGCGCGAAGATCTCGGCCGGGCGCCCGCCGCCGGCGAGGACCTGCTGGTACTGCTCGTCGTCGGTGGCGCCGAGGATCATCCGGGTGCCGTCGTAGGCGAGCACCGTCAGCTCCAGCACGTTGTCCACGGTCTTGCCGCCGTAGACCGAGTGCGTGCCGCACGAGTTGTTGCCGATCATGCAGCGGTCGTGTGTGGCCGGGTCCACCGCGAAGATCAGATCGTGCTCCGCGGCGGCGGCCCGCAGGTGGTCGTTGATCAGGCCGGGCTGCACCCGCGCGGTGCCTGCGTCCGGGTCGAGATCCACGATGCCGTGCATGTGCCGGGAGAAGTCGAACACCACCCCGGTGTTCACGCTCTGCCCGGCCAACCCGGTCCCCGAGCCACGGCCCAGCACCAGCGCCGACCAGCGCCGGCACACCGCCAGTGCGGCTGCCACGGCGTCGGCGTCACGCGGGGCCACGACCCCGATCGGAACCTGCCGGTACAGCGAGGCGTCGTTGGCGTAGGCGCCGCGGGCCGCGTCGTCGAACCGGACGTCGCCGCGCACCTCCCGGACCAGGTCGCGGGCCAACCGTCCGCGGTCGACCGGGCTCGCATCGGACCGCACTGCGCCCGACAGGGTCGTCTCTCCGGTGCTCAACGCCGCCTCCCCTCCCCACGTCCGCACGGCCGCCCCGCGCGTCCACTCCCGACGAACTACCCGGCGTCCCGCCCGGCAATCCGGCACGCGGGAGATTCGCCGGCCCGGATCGGGGTATGGCGAGGTACGAGGAGAACGGACCCGCGGAAGGACCGGACGAATGGCACAGAACGGCGAGAACCCCGCGAGAACGACGTCGGATCTGATCGTCGAGCGGTTGCTGGAATGGGGCGTCGACATCTGTTTCGGGCTGACCGGCGACCAGGTCAACGGCTTCGTCGAATCGTTAGGCAGGCACGCGGACCGGATGCGGTTCGTGCACGTCCGTCACGAGCAGAACGCCGCACTGGCCGCCGTGGGCTACGCCAAGTTCACCGGACGCCCGGCCGCCTGCATGGCCACCGCGGGCCCGGGCGCCATCCACCTGCTCAAAGGGCTCTACGACGCCCGGATCGACGGCGCCCGGTGATCGCGATCACTGGACTGTCCTATCACGACACGGTGGGCACGCACCTGATCCAGGACGTCCCCTCGGACCGGCTCTTCGAGAGCGTGTGCCTGTACAACGAGCGGGTCATGGGGCCGGCGCACGCGGTTCCGGTCACCGACCTGGCCGTACGCAGCGCGCTGTTCAACCGGACCCCCTCGCACCTGGCCATCCCGATCGACGTCCAGCCCTGGACCGAGGACACTCCCTCTCCCAAGAACAAGCCCGGCCACACCTCACTGGCCGGTCAGCCGTTCACCGTGCGTCCACCGGTCGAGCAGCTCACCGCGGCTGCGGACGTCCTCAACTCCTGCTCGAAGATCGCCATTTGTGCCGGGGCCGGCGCCCGCGGGGCCGGCGACCTCGTCGAGCAGGTCGCCGACACGCTCGGCGCGCCGGTGGTCAAGGCCGGTCTGGGCAAGGACGCGGTGCCCGACGACAGCCCGTACGTCACCGGCGGGATGGGCCTGATCGGCACCCGACCCAGCCACGCCGCGTTCGAGGAGTGCGACGGGTTCCTGATCATCGGCTCGGCCACCCCGTACCACGAGTTCTGGCCGGAGCCCGGGCAGGCGCGGGCGGTGCAGATCGACATCAACGCCGACCGGATCGCGCGGCGCTATCCGGTCGAGGTCGGCCTGGTCGGGGACAGCACGACCGTGCTGCGCGAGCTGGTGCCCCTGCTGGAGCGGCACACCGACCGGAGCTTCCTGGAACGGGCCCAGCAGGGCGTCGCCGACTACTGGGCCATGCACCGCGAGCAGGCCGCCGACCACCGCCGACCGATGCGCCCGCAGACCGTGGTCGAGGCGCTCACCGACGCGCTGCCCGACGGCGCGATCGTCTGCGGGGACGCGGACACCGTCACCGCCTGGTCTGCTCGGCTGCGGCTGCGCCGCGGCATGCAGTTCTCCTTCTCCGGCACGCTGTGCTCGATGGGCGCGCTGCCCTACGCACTCGGTGCGCAGATCGCGCACCCGGACCGGCCGGTGATCGCGTTCACCGGCGACGGCAGCCTGTCCATGGGCGAGCTCGCCTCGCTGGCCCAGCACCGGCTGCCGATCACGGTCGTGGTGCTGCGCAACGACTCGCTGGCCCTGGAGATCTGGGAGCAGAACGCCCTGCTGGGCAACCCGCAGTTCGGCAACGACCTGCACCCGGTCGACTTCGCCGCGGTCGCCGAGGCCTGCGGCGTCCGCAGGATCCGTCTCGACGACCCCGCGGACGCGCCGACGGCCCTGGCCGAGGCCATCGTCCACCGCGGACCCGTCGTCGTCGAGGCGATCGTGGACCCGCACGAGGCCCCGTTCGGCGAGAGCCTGCTCCAGACCCACGCCCAGCACATCACCCAGGCCTACGCGGCCGGGGAGCGGGACCGCCGGCCCATGGCGGCCAACCTGCTCGAACCCCGCCGGGTCGCCATGTCGCCGGCCGTGCAGTCCGTGCAGGACGACCTGCAGTCCTTCACCTGACCGACCGCGGGTCGGCCGCGCAGCGCGGCCCACGATCTCCGCTGTGAAGTGAATCGACCGCTTCTCGACCGTCGAGGCGGCCCGGGGAAGGGCCATGGATTCTCAGTAGTGGATGGCCTGACCGCCCACGGCCAGACTCGCCTCGCCGACGATCT
>JAKDNL010000362.1 GCA_030451825.1 Pseudonocardia sp.
AGAGGAGCTTGCGGAACGAACATCGGCACTGAGAGGAGCTTGCGGAACGAACATCTGCACTGATCCGGCAATCCTGGCAGAGGGGTCCGACAACCCGCCTCGACGCGGGACCGGGCGGACTCCTACGAGCTCTGCAACGCTGCCCCCGGCGCAGATCTTCCCCGCCTGCGGGGCCCGCTCGACCAGCGGTGGACCGGCGGTCGGATCGAGCTCCGAGCGCGACCTCCGCAATCGCCCTACCTGCGGCGATGACTGGCCCGGGAACTTCTGCCGGGGCCCGCCCGTTCAACGAAAGGCTGCGACGAGCGGCTGGCACCGTGCTAGAGTGAGGTACACACGGCCCGCAGGCGGGTCGTGTTTTTCCTTACTCGGGGCTGGCCGCCCGGAGCAGCACCGACGCGTGTCCGTACGCGCTCAGCGCGCTCGGACCGGTCATGGTGCCCTGTTTCCCTGGAGGAGTGATGACGGTGACGGATACCCAGGCGACCTGGTTGACCCAGGAGGCCTACGACCGGCTCAAGTCCGAGCTCGACGGGCTCATCGCGAACCGGCCCGTCATTGCCGCCGAGATCAACGCCCGGCGCGAGGAAGGCGACCTCAAGGAGAACGGCGGCTACCACGCCGCCCGCGAGGACCAGGGCCAGCAGGAGGCCCGGATCCGCCAGCTGCAGGAGCTGTTGCGCACCGCCGAGGTCGGCACCGCGCCGACGAGCGGCGACGAGGCCTCGCCCGGCACCGTGCTGACGATCCGTTACGACGACGATGACAGCGAGCAGGTCCTGCTCGGCTCCCGCGAAGAGGGCAGCCACGGTGACCTGCAGGTCGTCTCCCCGAACTCCCCGCTCGGGGCGGCCCTGCTCGGCGCCAAGCCGGGTGAGACCCGCGAGTACCAGCTGCCCGACGGCGGCAACATGAAGGTCAGTCTCGTCGCGGTGGAGCCGTTCACGGGCTGACCTCCCACGATCGCCCGTCACGGGCCCGGCCGTTCCCCGGCCGGGCCCGTTTTCCGGTCCGCTACCCGCCGCCGGTGACGGTCACCACGTGCCCGCCCGTCTCGAGCTCGGCCACGATCCGGTCGCGGTGCCCGGCACCGCGGGTCTCCAGGCTCAGCTCGACGTCGACCGCTCCGACCGGGATCGCGCCACTGACCCGCGAGTGCGACACGTCGGTGACGTTCGCACCGAGCCCACCCACCCGGGCCAGCAGCGAGGCCAGCGACCCGGGCCGGTCCGGCACCTGCACCCGCAACGTCAGGTAGCGCGACGCCGCGACCAGGCCGTGCTGGATCACGTGCAGCATCACCAGCGGGTCCACGTTGCCGCCGGAGAGCACGGCCACGACCGGGCCCGGCCACCGGCGCGGTTCCTCCAACAGGGCCGCGACCGGCGCCACCCCGGCCGGCTCGACGACCATCTTGGCCCGCTCCAGGCAATGCACCAACGCCCGGGACAGCGCGTCCTCACCGACCGTCACGATCTCGTCGATCAACGATTTGACCTGCGGGAACGTGGTGTCGCCCGGACGTCCGACCGCGATCCCGTCGGCGATCGTGCGCATCCCCGACAGCGCGACCGGCTCCCCCGCCGCGAGCGAGGCCGGCCAGGCGGCGGCCCCCGCCGCCTGCACCCCGACGATCCGCACCCCCGGGCGCCGGGCGCGGACGGCGGCCGCGACGCCGCCGAGCAGCCCCCCACCGCCGGTCGCGACGAGCACGGTGGCGACGTCCGGGACCTGCTCGAGGATCTCCAGACCGCCCGTGCCCTGCCCGGCGATGATGTCCGGGTGGTCGAACGGGTGCACGAACACCGCACCGGTTTCCCGGGCGAACGCGGTCGCCTCGGCGACGGCGTCGTCCACCGTCTCGCCGCGCAGGTGCACCGCCGCGCCGTAGCCGCGGGTCGCGTCGACCTTCGGCAGCGCCGCCCGTTCGGGCATGAACACGGTCGCGGTGACACCGAGCAACCGGGCGGCCAGCGCGACGCCCTGGGCGTGGTTCCCGGCGCTCGCCGCGACCACCCCGCGCTCGCGCTCGGCCGCGCTCAAACGGGCGATCCGGGTGTAGCCGCCCCGGATCTTGAACGAGCCGGTGCGCTGCAGGTTCTCGCACTTGAGCCACACCGGGGTGCCGGCCAGGTCGCCCAGTGCCCGGGCGCCTGCCACCGGCGTGACCCGCACGACCCCCTCGAGCAGCGACCGCGCGGCCTCGATGTCGGCCAGGCCGACCGGCACTACTACTCGTTCCGCTGACGCTGGTGTGGGACGAGTAGCCATGCCAGCCATCCTGGCATCCGCCCGGTAACCTCGACACCGACACCGGGAGTGCGGCCCGACCCGCCCCGGCACCCCAGGAGGACGCTCATGACGCGGCTGCGGACCACCGCACCACTGCTGGTCGCCGCCGGTCTCGCGGCGCTGGCCGTGGTCACCGTGCGCACCGCGGGCTGCAACGAGCCGGCGCACTACGAATTCCTGCCCGGCGGCGGGTCCGTGCTGATCGGCGGCTGCATCGAGCCCGGCGACGTGATCGTGCCCCCGGCCCCCGTCCCGCCGGTGCCGGAGGCCCCGGTGCCCTCACGCAGCTGAGCCCGGTGCCCTCACGCAGCCGAGCCGGTGCCTCGCGCGGCTGAGCGGAGGGCGAGCTAGGCGCTCGCGGCGTCCAGCGCGGTGCGCAGATCGTCGAGCAGGTCGTCGACGTCCTCGATCCCGACCGAGAGCCGGACCAGCGAGTCCGGGACCTCGAGCATCGACCCGGCCACCGAGGCGTGCGTCATCTGCCCCGGGTGCTCGATCAACGACTCCACCCCGCCGAGCGACTCGGCCAGGGTGAACAGCTTCGTCGTCGCGCAGATCTTCAACGCCGCCTCCCGGCCACCCGCGGCCAGGAACGAGACCATCCCGCCGAAGCGGCGCATCTGCTTGGCCGCGGCCTCGTGCCCCGGGTGCTCGGGCAGGCCCGGGTAGAGCACCCGGTCCACGCCCGGGTGCGCGGCCAGCAGCTCGACGACGCGCTCGGCGTTGTCGCTGTGGCGCTCCATCCGCACGGCGAGGGTCTTCGCCCCGCGCAGCGTCAGCCAGGCGTCGAACGGGCCGGGCACCGACCCGACCGAGTTCTGGGTGAAGGAGATGGCCTCGGCCAGCTCGTCGTCGGAGGTCACCAGCGCGCCGCCGACGACGTCGGAGTGCCCGCCGACGTACTTGGTCGTCGAGTGCAGGACGACATCCGCGCCGAGCGCGAGCGGGGTCTGCAGGTAGGGCGAGGCGAACGTGTTGTCCACGACCAGGCGAGGCGGGTGGGTCACCGACGCCGCGTGCGCGACCCCGGCCAGCCCGGCGATGTCGGCGATCCCCAGCAGCGGGTTCGTCGGCGACTCGCACCAGATCACCTTGGTGCTCGGGCGCAGCGCGGCGCGCAGGGCGTCGAGGTCACCCAGGTCGACCGCGGTGTACTCCACGCCCCAGCCGGAGAGCACCTTGTCCACCAGCCGGAACGTGCCGCCGTAGGCGTCGTGCGGGATGACCATGTGGTCCCCCGGGCGCAGCAGCACCCGCAGCAGCGTGTCGCTGGCCCCCATGCCGGAGCCGAACGCGTGCGCGTGCCGCCCGCCCTCCAGCGCGGCCAGGCACTCCTGCAGCGCCGTGCGGGTCGGGTTGGCACTGCGCGAGTACTCGAACCCGCCGCGGGTGCCGCCGACGCCGTCCTGGGCGAAGGTCGAGCTGGGGTGGATCGGGACGGTGACCGCACCGGTCGTCGGGTCCGGCTCCTGGCCGGCGTGGATGGCGCGCGTGGAGAACCCCTGCATGCCACGAAACGCTACGCCCGTCCGGCGCGGGCGATGCAGGTGCTCGGCGTTGCCCGCCCGTCCGGCAGGCTTGCCTCAGCCGTTGCCCAGGAACGACAGCACGTCCGACCGCGTGACCACCCCGGCCGGCTTGCCGTCGACCAGTACCAGGGCCGCGTCGGCGGAGGCGAACGCTGACATCGCGTTCTGCAACGACTCCCCCGCGCCGAGCGTGGGCAGCGGCGCGGACATGTGGTCCTCGAGCCGGTCCGCGAGCTGCGCCCGGCCGGTGAACAGCGCGTCCAGGATGTCGCGCTCCACCACCGAACCGGCCACCTCGGCGGCCATCACCGGCGGCTCGGCCCGCACCACGGGCATCTGCGATACGCCGAACTCGCGCAGGTAGAGGGCCGCGTCGGCGACCGTCTCGTTCGGGTGCGCGTGCACCAGCGCGGGGATCGAGCCGTCCTTGCGGCGCAGCACGTCGCCGATCGTGGATCCCTCGTCCGGGGGCATGAACCCGTAGCTGGCCATCCACCCGTCGTTGAACACCTTGCCCAGGTAACCGCGTCCGCCGTCGGGCAACAGCACGACGATCACCGCGTCCGCCGGCGCCGTCGCGGCGACCCGCAGCGCGGCGACGGTGGCCATCCCGCAGGAGCCGCCGACCAGCAGCGCCTCCTCCTGGGCCATCCGCCGGGTCATGTCGAACGAGTCCGCGTCGGAGACCGCGACGATCTCGTCGCAGATGTCCTTGTCGTAGGTGCTCGGCCAGAAGTCCTCGCCGACGCCCTCGACCAGGTACGGACGTCCGGTACCGCCGCTGTAGACCGAACCCTCCGGGTCCGCACCGATGATCTTCACGCGACCGTCCGAGACCTCCTTGAGGTAGCGCCCGATCCCGCTGATCGTGCCCCCGGTCCCGATCCCGGCCACGACGTGCGTGACCTTGCCATCGGTCTGCTCCCAGATCTCCGGCCCGGTCGTGGCGTAGTGCGACTCCGGGTTCGCCTGGTTCGCGTACTGGTTCGGCTTCCAGCCGCCCTCGGTCTCACGGGCCAGCCGGTCCGAGGTCTGGTAGTAGGAGTCCGGGTGGTCCGGGTCGACCGCCGTCGGACAGACGACCACGTCGGCCCCGTAGGCCTTGAGCACGTTGCGCTTGTCCTCGCCCACCTTGTCCGGGCAGACGAAGATGCAGTGGTAGCCCTTGCGCTGGGCGACCATGGCGAGCCCGACGCCGGTGTTGCCCGACGTCGGCTCGATGATCGTGCCGCCCGGCTTCAGCTCGCCGGAGGCCTCCGCCGCCTCGATCATCCGCAGCGCGATCCGGTCCTTCACGCTGCCGCCCGGGTTCAGGTACTCCACCTTCGCCAGCACCAGCGGGGAGAGTCCCTCGGCGACCGTCCCCAGCCGGACCAGCGGAGTGTTTCCGACCAGGTCGACGACGTGTTCCACATAGCGCATGGGCCAATCGTCGCACCCCGGCGCACACCCGGCCGGGCCGACACCGGTTACTCGCGCTCGACCCGGCGCATCCCCTGCCCCGGCCGCCACCACCGGATCACCAGACGATCGCGCGCGTCGTTCAGGCCCGTCCACACCACCTCCCGCAGGTCCGCCCGGAAGGCGTCGCCGGTCACCGGGCCGTCGAGCGGTCCGGTCGCCACGGCCCGGCCGGCGAGCTTCACGTCCCCGTCCCCCATTCCCGGTGGATCGCCGGCCTGCTCCGCCGGTGCGGAATGCAGCGCGAACCGCGGATCGCGCAGCAGGTCGGCACCCTTGCGCGCGCCCGGCATCGACCCGAACGTGAGCTCGCCGTCGGCGAACTCGATCTCGATCCCGGACACCCGCGGCGCGCCGTCCGCCCGCAGCGTCGCGAGGACCTTGCCGACCGAGTGGTCCAGCACCCGACGCACCAGCGCGGCGAACTCCGGCTCGGCGCTCTCGAAGTCATTCCAGGAGGACATGGGGACATGATGGCGCGCGACCCTGACAGTTCCGGGCGACAACCTCGACCCCGCCCCTGGTTACCCGCGAGTACGCTCCGATCGACCGACATCCGCCACACCTGGAGGAGGACGACGATGCCCGAAGCCGTGATCGTCGCCGCGGCCCGATCGCCGATCGGCCGCGCGAACAAGGGGTCGCTGGCCGGCATGCGCCCGGACGACCTGACCGTGCAGATGGTGCGTGCGGCCCTGGCCCAGGTCCCGGCACTGGACCCGACCGAGATCGACGACCTGATGCTCGGCTGCGGCCTGCCCGGGGGCGAGCAGGGCAACAACCTGGGGCGCGTCGTGGCCGTGCAGCTCGGTTACGACACCGTGCCCGGCACGACCATCACCCGCTACTGCTCATCGTCGCTGCAGACGACGCGGATGGCGCTGCACGCGATCAAGGCCGGCGAGGGGGACGTGTTCGTCTCGGCCGGGGTGGAGACCGTGTCCCGGTTCGCCAAGGGCACCTCGGACTCGTGGCCGGACACTCACAACCCGCTCTTCGCCGACGCCGAGGCCCGCACCGCCGCCGTCGCCGAGTCCGGTGCCGAGGCCTGGACCGATCCGCGCGCGAGCGGCGAGCTCCCGGACGCCTACATCGCGATGGGCCAGACGGCCGAGAACGTCGCCCGCGCCGCCGACGTCAGCCGCGAGGACATGGACCACTTCGCGGTCCGCTCGCAGAACCTGGCCGAGAAGGCGATCGCGAACGGATTCTTCGAGCGCGAGATCACCCCGGTCACGCTGGGCGACGGCACGGTCGTGCGCACCGACGACGGCCCGCGCGCCGGCACCACCTTCGAGGGCATCTCGCAGCTCAAGCCGGTCTTCCGCCCGGACGGCCGGATCACCGCGGCCAACGCGTGCCCGCTCAACGACGGCGCGGCGGCCCTGGTGATCATGTCCGACACGAAGGCGGAGCAGCTGGGCCTGACCCCGCTGGCGCGCATCGTGTCGACCGGAGTCACCGGCCTGTCGCCGGAGATCATGGGCCTCGGGCCGGTGGAGGCCTCGAAGCAGGCGTTGCACCGTGCCGGGCTCACGATCGGTGACATCGACCTCGTCGAGATCAACGAGGCGTTCGCCGCGCAGGTCCTGCCCTCGGCTCGCCTGCTGGGCATCGACGAGAAGAAGCTGAACGTGCACGGCGGCGCGATCGCGCTCGGACACCCGTTCGGCATGACCGGCGCCCGGATCACCACCACGCTGCTCAACGGCCTGCGTGCTCGCGAGGGGCGCTTCGGGCTGGAGACGATGTGCGTCGGTGGCGGCCAGGGCATGGCGATGGTGCTCGAGCGCCTGAGCTGACCCACCTCCAGCGAGCCGTTCCGTCGCCGCGTACCCACCACCGGTGCGCGGCCCCCCGCGTGTGGCTAAACACGCGGGAGCCCGTCGGTAAAAGGCCATACCCGCCTCCACCACCC
>JAKDNL010000022.1 GCA_030451825.1 Pseudonocardia sp.
CGCAAACGTGGAGAGTTCAACCTCCACCGCAGGGCTGACCCCCAGAGAATGACCGCACGTGGCGTTGTTCGTGCGGGAGTCACCGGCCGACGACATCGGCGAGGGTGCGCCGTTCCTGTGCCTGGGCCTCTGCGACTACGAGACCCACCTGGGCAAGCGTCCGATCGCGATCACCTGGAAGCTGCGTCGCGACATGCCGGGGGAGACGTTCCGGGCGGCGAGCGTCGTCGCCTCCTGACCCGCCCGTGCGCGGATATCGCTGCCCGGGCAACGATTTCCGCGCACGAGAGGAGCTCTCGCCACCCCACCCGCACGAACGGAGCTCTCGCGCACGGGGGCCGGGGTTTCCGGGGCACTCCCCGGGCAGGTTGGTTGCACGAGAGGAGCTCTCGTACAGCCCGGCTGCACGAACGGAGCTCTCGTGCAATCAGGCGGGGCTTCCCGGGGCACTCCTGGGCAGGCTGGTTGCACGTGCCGGCCGGGCAGCCCTGGTGTGTCACCGCCCGATCATCGCCGATCCGGGCCAAATTATCTGTCGGGGCCCATATCGCCGTAGCCGGTGACGGTCAGAAAGACGATCGGCAGTTTCACAAGCGATTCCGGGCCGTGCGGACCCTCGCCGTCGAAGATCAGTGAATCACCCTGGCGCATCTCGTATCGGGTCTCACCGTGCACGTAGACCATGACGCCTTCGAGCATGTAGAGGAATTCGGTGCCGGAATGCTGGAAGACCGGGAACACTTCGCTCGCCTCGGTCAGCGTGCACAGCAACGGCTCGAGCCGCTTGTGCTCTCCGCGCAGGGAGCCGACCATGCGGTAGAGGTGGCCGACGTTGCTTCCGCGCCGCATGATCTGAGCGCCCTGACCGGCGGGCGTGTAGACCGCTTCGCGATCCGCGTCGGCGCCCCGAAAGAGGGCGGTGACCGGGATCTGCAATGCCGCCGCGAGCCGGCTGAGAATGGACAGGCTGCACGATGTCTGCGCATTCTCGATCTTCGACAGCATTGCCTTCGACATGCCGACCTCGCGAGCGAGCGCGCTCATCGTGAGGCCCTTCATCATGCGATGCTCGCGGGTGCGGGCTGCGATGATCTGCTCCAGGGCGCCCGGAGCGGTCTCATCGGACGCATGGGCGCCGACGGCGAGATCCAGCGATTCCTCTGGGTGTTGCCTCACCTATCCAGAGTACTCCTTCCACTGTTCGCGCCGCCGATACGTCACCCGAAAATCACGCAGGTGGCGGTCGCCACATTTCAGCGGTGGCGCCACCCGTACGGAAAACCCGGGGCGACGGTTTCGGGGCGACGGTCAGCTCCCGATCGCGGCGAGGACCTGGCCGATGACGACCATCGCGACGCCGCCGCCGAGCACCAGGTAGGGCCGCACACCGGCCCGGCGTGGCAGCCGCCCCCGCGTCCGGTCGCCCTCGGTGTCGACGAGGTCCTCGTACATGCTCGCCGGGAACACGCCCTTGTCCTGCACGTAGTGACGGTAGGCGAAGACCGGAAGGATGATCACAGCGCCGACCAGGCCGAAGACCAGTGCTCCACCGCCCCACACACCCGAGCCCCACCCGAGCAGCAGCGCATTGACGAACGCCAGCACCGTACCGAGAACGATGAAAACGGTGGGCGCCCGGTACGGCCGCGGGGTGTCCGGGCTGTCCACACGGTGCAGCCAGCCGGCATTCAGGTTGAGGAAGTTGAAGATCATGTAGCAGACGGTGGAGGCGGCGAGCACGAAAACGGTGCTGCTGAGCAGCAGTAGCACCAGGTTGAACACCAGGTCGGTCCACATCGCTCGGGTCGGAGAGCCGTGCTGGTTGGTGCGGGAGAGGAACCGGGGGAGCCACCCGTCCTTCGATCCCTGGTAGAGGGTTCGCGACGACCCCGCCATCGTCGTCATGATGGTGAGGAGCAGCGCGAGAACCAGCATGATGATCAGAAGGTTCACGACGAACGTTCCACCGCCGACGATCTCGGTCATGGCCGCGCCGACTCCGGATCCGTCGACGATCGCCGGGTCGCTGAGCCGCTCGACGCCGAGTGCGCCCTGGAAGCTGAGCGGTACCAGAATGTAGATCACCAGGCAGGCGGCGCCCGCCGCGAGGATGGCCCGGACGGTGTCCCGCCCGGGGTTCTTGAACTCGGCGGTGTAGCAGATGGAGGTCTCGAAGGCGTATGCCGACCAGGCCGCCAGGAACAGCCCGCCCGCCAGCAGCGTCCATCCGGGAAGATCCCATGCGCCGCTGAGCGGGACGAACGGTGTGAAGCTGGTGCTCACGACGTCGCCGGTCACGAGGGGAACGACACCGACCACCAGCAGGGGGATCAGCACCGCGAGCCCGATGACGGTCTGGATGCGCGCCGCGCGCAGGATGCCGCCGTGCTGGAGCGCGAAGACGAGGAGCAGGAAGAGCACGGCCACGACGAACTGCGCATTGATGCGCAACGCCAGGTCGTCCTGCAGGAAGTCCAGCGGTACGAGGGTCAACGACCAGGTGTTGATGGCGGCATCCGCGGGGAACAACGCCGTGAGCACGTAGCCGGCCGCGAGGCTGGAGCCGACGGTCAGGACCGGTGACCAGGCGAGCCAGTTGCACCACACGGACAGCGGTGCGACGAACTTGGAGTATCGCACCCATGCCATCGCGCCGTAGATCGAGGCTCCGCCGGACTTGCGCGGGAACAGGCCCGCGATCTCGGCCCAGACTAGGGACTGCACGAGGCCGAACGTGATCGAGACCGCCCATACCAGGACCGACGGCGTGCCGATCGTGGAGGCGATGGTCCCGATCGAGAACAGCACCAGCGCCGGCACGCCACTGGCGATCCAGAACGCACCCTTCCAGTCGAGTGTGCGGTGCAGCCCGTCCGGCGTCGAACCGTGCGGCGCTACCGTGCCTGTCGTCGTGCGGTCGGGCTCGGGGACGATCTCGGCCATGTCCTGCTCCTGGGTGCGGGGCGCTCGGTGCGCATGAACCGGTCGCGGGCGCAGGTGGCTCGGATCCCGCGGCCGCTACATGTCAGTGACCGGCAGGTGGCTCCCACCCCTCCATCCGTGGCGGGCTCCAGTTCTCCCCGACGATCGCGGAGTCGGCCGACCAGGATCCGAGCTCGGGTTGGGGGAACTTGGCGTGCCGGTGCTTGAGCCAGATGCCGTAGGAGTTGCCCTCCTGCAGGTGCTTGATGAGCACCTTCCGGGCGTACTCGTCCTCGCGGCCCTCCGGGATCGGAAAGTGAATCTTGAGGAAGGCGTTGGTGTACCGGTCGAACACCGCCGGCATGCCGTCCTCGTGCATGAGATGGATGTCCTCGAGCCAGTTCAGGTCGTCACCCGGGGTCGATGCCTGCAGGTCGACGTCGTCGACCAGCGCGGCGTCGAACTGGTAGGGGAACGTCTTGCCGGTGAGCTCCTCGGTGTCGATGCCCGAGCGGGTGGTGAGCTTGCGGGCTGAGAGGTCGAAGAGATCAGACATCGTGCATACCTCCCGTGTCGTTGGCGATGTGCTTGGCCAGCAAGGACTTGATCTCGGTGAGCGCGTTCTCCTCGGTGACCCCGGGGATGTAGCTGGTCCCGGCCAGGGGCACCCGGGCCATCGCGGCGGCCTCGGTGGTCAGGGCGCAGAGGTCCTCGGGCTCGAGGCTGTGCACGTTGGTCTTGCCGCAGGCCCGGGCCAGCATCTGCACCTCGAGCGTGAGGGTGTGCAGGAAGTTGTAGACCCGCTCGGCTCCCTGGTCGACGTCGAGCCGCTTGCGCAGCTCGGGGTCCTGGGTGGTGATGCCGACCGGGCACCGGCCGGTGTGGCAGTGGTAGCAGGATCCGGCCTTCACCCCGACGGTGCCCTCGTAGTCGGTGACGCCGGGGATCTCCTTGTTGCAGTTGAGCGCCATCAGCGACGAGTGGCCGATGGCGATGGCGGTGGCGCCCAGGGCCAGGCATTTGGCCACGTCGCCGCCGTTGCGGATGCCGCCGGCCACGACGAGGTCGATCTCGTCGGCCAGGCCGACGTCCTCCAGCGCGCGGCGGGCCTCCGGGATCGCGGACATCAGCGGGATGCCGGTCTCCTCGGTGGCCAGGTGCGGCCCGGCGCCGGTTCCGCCCTCGGCGCCGTCCAGGTAGATGATGTCCGGACCGCACTTGGCGGCCATCCGGACGTCGTCGTAGACCCGCGAGGCGCCGAGCTTGAGCTGGATCGGGATCTGGTAGTCCGTGGCCTCCCGGATCTCCTGGATCTTCAACGACAGGTCGTCCGGGCCGAGCCAGTCCGGGTGCCGAGCCGGGCTGCGCTGGTCGATGCCGGCGGGAAGGGACCGCATCTCCGCGACCTGCTCGGTCACCTTCTGCCCCATCAGGTGACCGCCGAGCCCGACCTTGCAACCCTGACCGATGAAGAACTCCGCCGCGTCGGCCAGCATGAGGTGGTGCGGGTTGAACCCGTACCGGCTCTGGATGACCTGGTAGTACCACTTGGTGGACAGGTCCCGCTCCGGCGGGATCATGCCGCCCTCACCGGAGCAGGTGGCCGTCCCGGCCATCGAGGCGCCCTTGGCCAGTGCCATCTTGGCCTCCAGGGACAGCGCGCCGAAGCTCATCCCGGTGATGTAGACGGGGATGTCGAGCTCCATCGGCTTCTTCGCGTAGCGCGCACCGAGGACGGTCCTGGTCGTGCACTTCTCGCGATAGCCCTCGATGACGAACCGGGTCAGGGTGCCGGGCATGAACATCAGCTGGTCCCAGTGCGGGATCGGCTTGAACATCGAGAATCCGCGCATCCGGTACCGGCCGAGCTCGGCCTTGGTGTGGATGTCGTTCATGACGGCGGGGGTGAAGATCTGGCTCTGACCCAGCGCGTGCGGATTGACGGTCGCGTCGTCGGAAGGCATGGATGTGCTCCAGCTGTAGGCGGTGCGGTGGGCGGCGAGGCCGGAACGGGTCCTTCAGAGCACGAGCTTGCGCTCGCTGGGCTCCAGGTTGTCGTAGTTCCAGAGCTTGCGGCCGCAGACGAACTTGCGGAACGCGTCCGGGCGGTCGAGGCGGTAGATCCGGAACTTCCGGTCGAGCAGTTCCTCGTCGTCCGAGGTGAGCTCGGCCTCGACGCAGTCGACCCCGAGCGAGGCCACCGTCCCTCCGACGTAGATCGCGCCGTCGTACATGGAGTCGCCCAGCCCGTCACCCGCGTTGCCGCAGATGATCTGGCGGCCGCGCTGCATCATGAAGCCGGTCATCGAACCGGCGTTGCCGCCGACGATGACGGTGCCGCCCTTCTGGTCGATGCCGGTGCGGGCGCCGACGTGGCCCCGTACGACCAGGTCGCCGCCCCGGATCGCGGCCCCGGTCAGCGATCCGGCGTTCTTGTCGATGACGGTGACGCCGGACATCATGTTCTCGCCGAACGACCAGCCGACCCGCCCGGTGATGTGGATCTCCGGTCCGTCTCCGAGGCCGCAGCCGAAGTAGCCGAGGCTGCCGTCGATGGTGATCCGGCACCGGGTGAGGATCCCGACCGCGACCGAGTGCTTGGCTCCCGGGTTCTCGATCGTGACCTCGGTGATGCCCTCGCCGTAGACGAGCCTGCGCAGCTCGAGGTTGATCAACCGCGGGCTCAGGTCGGCCGCGTCGAACACGGCTGTGGGCCCGTCGATCCGTGCGGTCTCGGGAGCCTGGGCGTCCGGTTCCGCGAGCCCCCGGACGTCTTTGCGGACCCCGCGGGCGTCCTTGTTCACCGTGACCACACCAGCACCTCCCGCTCGTAAGGGTCGTAGGAGTCGATCTCCTGAGGCAGGATCGCCCGGATAGCGCTCTCCTCCGAGGCCATCACGACCATGTCCGTGCCCTCGTGCAGGACCAGCGGCTTCGCGGCCATCTCGTCCTTCGCCATCCCGAGGTTGTCCTCCGTCACCACCAGGTAGGTGAACACCCCGTCGAGGTCGTCGAGGCTCTGCTTCATCGCCGTCTCCAGGCCGGTGCCCTCGGCGAGCAGCTCGGCCAGGTAAACGGCGATGATCTCCGAGTCGCATTCGGACTGGAACCGATGCCCCGAGCGCTCCAGGCGGCGACGCCACTGGTGGTAGTTCGTGAGCTGTCCGTTGTGCACGACCGCGACGTCGGAGAACGGGTAGGCCCAGTACGGGTGGGCGCCGGCGATGTCGACGTCGGACTCGGTGGCCATCCGCACGTGGCCGATGGCGTGGGTGCCGCGGAACGTGTCCAGCTTGTACTGCTCGGCCACCGTCTGCGCGTCGCCGAGGTCCTTGACGATCTCCAGCGAATGCCCCAGCGAGAGGACCTCGCAGCCGGGGATGTTCTCGACGTAGTCGGCCAGTGGCTTGAGTTCGCCGTCGTAACGGAAGGTCGCCCGGTAGGCGTATGCCGACTCACCGTGCATCCGGTCGACCGTGGCCCCGATCTTGGACAGTCGCGACTCGACCTCGCGTCGGCTGCGATCGAGGCGCTCGCTGAAGTCGAAGTCGCCGGTCTCGTTCGGGTCGGCGAGCTTGAAGCGCATGACCAGCAGGTCAGTGGGCTCCCCGTAGAGCGCATACCCGGCCGAGTCGGGGCCCCGATGCTTCATGGACTGGAGCATGCGGGTCATTTCGCTGCCCACATCGCCCGGGCCGTCCGTATGGATGATTCCGGCGATCCCACACATGTGAGTCGATCCCTTCGTCTGGAGTTAAGGGAGGATGTCCAGGTACTCCTTGACGTCCCAGTCGGTCACGGCGGCACAGAAGCGCTCCCACTCGTCACGTTTGTAGTGTTCGAACACCCGGTACATGTCGCCGGGCATGGCGCTGCGCACCACCTCGTCGGCGTCGAGTGCTTTCAACGCGTCGCCGAGCGTCATCGGAATCTTCTTGACCTCCTTGCCCTCGGCCATCGCGTTGTAGATGTTGCGCTCTTCCGGGGGGCCGGGGTCGAGATTGCGGTCGATTCCGTCGGACATGGCCTTGATCAGTGCCGCACACGAGAGATACGGATTGACCGCCGAATCCACGGACCGGTATTCGAACCGGTCGGGTGCGCTGACCCGCAGCGCGGTGGTGCGGTTCTGGAATCCCCAGTCGGCGTAGAGCGGGGCCCAGAATCCGGCATCCCAGAGCCGGCGGTAGGAGTTGACCGTGGGCGAGGTGATGCAGGTCAGCGCCGAGAGGTGCTCGAGGACGCCCCCGATGGCGGCCAGCCCGACCTTGCTCGGCATCCGCACGTCGTCGCCGTCCGGAAGGAAGATGTTGGTCTCGCCCTCCCACAGCGACATGTTGTGGTGACAGCCGTTGGCCGAGACACCGGTGAACGGCTTCGGCATGAAGCACGGGAACGCGTTGAACTCGCGCCCGACCTGCCGGCAGATCTGCCGATAGGTGGTCAGCCGGTCCGCCGTGATCTCGGGCCGGTCGAACTGCCAGTTCAGCTCCAGCTGTCCCGGGGCGTCCTCGTGGTCGCCCTGGATCATGTCGAGGCCCATCGCGGTGGCGTACTCCATCACCCGGTGGATCAGCGGCTGCAGCTCGGAGAACTGGTCGATGTGGTAGCAGTACGGCTTGGTCATGCCCTCGACGGAGGGGGTGCCGTCCGGATTGTTCTTGAGCCACATCATCTCGGGCTCGGCGCCGACGCGCATGTGGAACCCGGTCCGCTGTTCGAACTCGGCGTGGATCCGCTTGAGATTGCCGCGGCAGTCCGAGGTCAGGAAGCTTCCGGGGTCCTCGGGCTCCTCACGGCCGCGGAACAGGGTGCAGAACACCCGGGCGGTGCGCGGGTCCCACGGCAGGACCTGGAACGTGTCGACGTCGGGCATCCCGATGAGCTCGGTCGCCTCGGCGCCGTAGCCGATGTACTCGCCGTGCCGGTCGATGAACAGGTTCGCGGTGGACCCGTAGACGAGCTGGAATCCCTTCGCGGCGAACCGCTCCCAGTGCTTGGTCGGCGCACCCTTGCCCATGATGCGGCCGGTGACCGAGACGAACTGGAAGTAGATGTAGGTGACGCCGTGTTCGTCGATCTTGCTTCGGACGTCGCGCACGGCGGCGTCGCGACCGTCCTGGGCGAGAAAGGTGTCGAGATCGGTTGCCATTCCGGGGCCTCCAGGGGCGCGGTCGTCGAGGACGTGACGTGGGCGCGGCCACGCCGAGTAGACTCCGTTTACCTACAGGAGACAACACCTTCGCCGGATTTTTTTCGTCGAATGCCCCGTCGTCGGCCGCCTCGTGTCCGGATTCGAGTCCAGGTCGGGCCGTGTGTCAAGGTCAGGACGCTCGGCCTGTGCGGCGGTGGCGGTTCGGTCGCGACCGACCGGTTCGACCCCGGGTGGTCATCCGTTGCGGAGTCGTCCACCAACAGTGGACATCGTTTCTTGCAGGTCTTATGCTCTCGGTCACATCGCGACCTGCTCCCGCACGCACAGGCCCTGGAGGCATCCGCGTGGAAAGATCGACGAACGGCGTCCATCTCCGTAACGGCGACGGGAGCGGCAAGCTCCGCGGCTACTCCGCTTGGAGCCTGCTGCAGCACGGTCTGACCAGCTCGGAGTGGCCGAGGACCTGGCACGACCACGACCTGCGGAACAGCTACGACGTCGTGATCATCGGTGGTGGCGTCCACGGACTGGCCACGGCGTACTACCTGGCCACCAACCACGGCATCCGGAACGTCGCGGTGCTGGAGCAGGCCTACATCGGCAGCGGCGGGTCGGGCCGCAACACCGCCATCCTGAGGTCCAACTACCTCACGCCGGAGGGGGTGCGGTTCTACGACCGCTCGGTGAAGCTCTACGAGCACCTCGCGGCCGACCTCAACTTCAACGTCATGTTCTCGCAGCGCGGGCACCTGACGCTGGCGCACAACGACTCGTCGCTGCGCACGATGCGCTGGCGTACCGAGGTGAACAAGCTCCAGGGCGTCGACTCGGATGTGATCGGGCCGGACAAGGTCAAGGAACTGGTCCCGTACATGGACACGTCGCCGTACACGCGGTACCCGATCCTGGGGGCCCTCTACCACCCGCCCGGCGGCATCGTCCGTCATGACGCGGTCGTCTGGGGCTACGCCAGGGGAGCGGACGCCCACGGGGTGCACATCCATCAGAAGACCGAAGTGACCGGTATCGACGTCGAGCGGGGCACGGTCACCGGTGTCCGGACGAACCGGGGCCCGATATCGGCTCCGGTGGTGGTGAACGCCACGGCGGGATGGTCGACGCTCATCTCGGACATGGCCGGTGTCGAGATGCCGGTGCAGACGTTCCCGCTGCAGGCGGCGGTGACCGAACCGGTGAAGCCCTTCCTGGACACCGTGGTCGTGTCCGGGACGCTGCACGTTTACGTGAGCCAGACCGACCGCGGTGAACTGGTGTTCGGGGCCAGCGTGGACCCGTTCGCGTCGTACTCGATCCGTGGGTCGCTGGAGTTCACGGAGGGGGTCGCGGGGCACGTGCTGGAGCTGATGCCGCCGCTGTCGAAGATGCGGCTGCTCCGGCAGTGGGCCGGTCTGTGCGACATGACCCCGGACTACTCACCCATCATGGGCCCGACCGACGTCGAGGGGTTCTACGTCGACGTCGGCTGGGGCACCTACGGATTCAAGGCCGGCCCGGTATCCGGGGAGGCCATGGCCGCCTGCATCGCCGACGGTCGCCCTCCGGAGATCATCTCGGCGTTCGGGATCGATCGCTTCACCGAGGGCCGCCTGGTGGGCGAGAAGGGCGCTGCCGCGGTCGGGCACTAGCGATCCCCTCCGGTTCGCGAACGTGCCGGCCCGAGTACCTCCACCAAGTGCAGTCGCTCTGCGCCGGCTCCGCCCGTCGTACGGCGGTGCCGGTGCCGCAGAAAGGAAGACCGAGATGATGCTGCTGCCGTGCCCCTGGTGCGGGCCCCGCAACGCCACCGAGTTCCGCTACGTCGGTGAGGACGGCGCCCGCCCGGATCCGAACGCGGCGACGCCCGCACAGTGGCGCCGCCACCTGTACATGCAGCGCAACCCGCTGGGCTGGGTCCGGGAGGGCTGGTACCACCGCGCCGGGTGCCGGCAGTTCTTCAGCGTCGAACGGGACACCGGGACGAACCGGGTGCGGACCGCGGGAGCCGACGTATGACGCTGCCGCCCGTCACCGCCACGACCTCGTCCCGGATGCGGCTCGGGCCCCAGCCCGGCGAGGTCATCGACCGTTCGCACACGTTCGAGTTCGCGTGGAACGGCCGGGCGTTCCAGGCGCATCCCGGTGACACGATCACCTCGGCCCTGGCCGCGGCCGGCGAGCGGATCTTCTCGCGCAGCTACAAGTATCACCGGCCGCGCGGCGTCCTGACCGCCGACTTCCACGATCCGGGTTGCCAGTTCCAGGTCGGCGACGAGCCGAACGTGCGTGGGTCGCACCGGCTCGTCGAGCCCGGGATGCGCGTGGACTCGCAGAACACCTGGCCCTCGCTCAAGTTCGACGTCAAGGCCGTCAACGGCCTTCTCAGTCGGTTCCTCGCGACCGGGTTCTACTACAAGACGTTCATCAAGCCGGAGGCCCTGTGGCCGGTCTACGAGAAGGTCCTGCGGCAGTTCGTGCACGCCGGCGAGGTCTCGCCGGACACCGCGCACGAGTACTTCGACAAGCGCTATGCCCATCCCGACGTCGTGGTGGCCGGTGCCGGCCCGGCCGGGATGGCCGCGGCCGTCGCGGCGGCGCGCGCGGGCGCTCAGGTCATGCTGGTCGAGGAGGAGCACCAGCTCGGTGGCCACCTCCGATGGGGAACCGCCGCCGACCGGGCGAGCCTGCGCGACCTCGCCGCCCAGGTGGCGGGCGAGCCGAACATCGAGGTCCTGGAGAACTCGGTCGTTCTCGGGCGGTTCGACGACAACTGGGTCAGCATCGTGGCGCGCAACCTGCCGACCGTGTTCGAGCGCCTGATCAAGGCCCGCGCCGGGGCACTGGTGGTCAGCCCCGGGCTCATCGAGCGGCCCTACGTGTTCGAGGGCAACGACCTGCCCGGGGTGATGCTCTCCGGCGCGGCCCGGCGTCTGATCAACATGTACGCGGTCCGGCCCGGCCGGCGGGCGGTCGTGATGACCGCGAACCCGGCCGGTGACGCGGCCGTGGAGGACCTCGCCCGCAGCGGCGTCGAGATCGCGGCCGTCGTCGATGCCCGGGCCGGGGAGCGCGTCGTGCGGGCCGAGGGGCGCACCGGCGTGCGCTCCGTCGAGCTCTCGACCGGCGCGCGCATCGAGTGCGACCTCCTGGTGACCGCGACCGGGTGGACCGCGCCCACCTCGTTGCTGAACATGGCGGGCGATCACCCGGTCTACGACGAGCGCGCGGCGCGGTTCCGGCCCGATCCCTCCCGGTTGCCGGACAACGTGCTCGCCGCCGGCGGGATCGTCGGTGACGGTGGCACGGCCGAGATCGTCGGCCACGGGACGGCGGTCGGCATCGAGGCGGCACACCGTTCGCGACGCGTCGCCTCCGCCCGCCGGTCCGCGATGCCCACCCTTGCCGAGGCCGGGTCGACACCCGGGTCGACGCCCGGGTCGGGCGAGCCGGCCGGCGCCACGGTGCCGGCGCTGCCGGTCGATGCGCACCCGGAGCTGTTCCGCAGCTCGACCCACGGGTTCGTCGACCTCTGCGAGGACGTGTCGTCGAAGGACCTCGTCTGCGCGATCCGCGAGGGCTACGACTCGGTCGAGCTGGTCAAGCGCTACACGACCGTCACGATGGGGCCGACCCAGGGCAAGCTCGAGACGGTCAACGCCGTCGCCATCCTGGCCGAGGCGACCGGGCGGACCATCGCCGAGACGGGCACGACCACCTGGCGGCCGATGTACGCGCCGGTCACGCTGGGCGCACTCGCCGGGCGGATCCTGGAGCCGGTCCGGCATTCGCCGATGCACCACTGGCACGCGAGCCGGGGCGCGACCGAGCTGGTCGCCGGGCAGTGGATCAGGCCCGAGCACTACGGCGACCCGGCCGCCGAGGTCCGCGCCGTGCGTTCCGGGGTGGGGCTGATCGACGTCACCCCGATCGGCAAGCTCGACCTGCGCGGTCCCGACGTTGCGAAGCTGCTGAACCTGCTCTACGTGAACAAGTGGTCGAAGCTCGGTATCGGCAAGGTCCGTTACGGCGTCATGTGCGCCGACGACGGCGTCGTGCTCGACGACGGCGTCACCGGGCGGCTGGGCGAGGACCACTACCTGATGTCGACGACCTCGTCCGGGGCCGCGACCGTGTGGGAGTCGGTCGAGAGCTGGCTGCAGACCGAACACCCGGACTGGCAGGTCCACGTCACCCCGGTCACCACGGCCTACGCGAGCATGAACCTGGCGGGTCCGCGGTCACGGGAGGTGCTGGAGCGCCTCACCGACGACGTGGACCTCTCGACCGACGCGTTCGGCTACATGCAGGTGCGCACCGGCACCGTCGCCGGCGTCGGGGACTGCGTGCTCTGGCGGATCGGGTTCACCGGCGAGCTCTCCTACGAGATCCACGTTCCCGCGTCCTACGGGCTGCACGTCTGGGAGCGACTCATGGAGGCGGGCGCACCGTTCGACATCACGCCGTTCGGCGTGGAGGCCCAGCGCATCCTGCGCCTGGAGAAGGGGCACTTCATCGTCGGGCAGGACACCGACGGGCTGACCCAGGCCTACACCGCGGGCCTCGACCGGGCGATCAAGCTCGACAAGGACGACTTCGTCGGCAAGCCGGAACTCCTCTGGCAGCAGCAGCGGGGATCGGATCCGCGGCTGGTCGGTCTGCAGCCGGTCGACGGAGCCGTCGTCCCGCCGGAGGCCAGCCAGATCATCCGTCCGGGCGGGCACATCGCCGGCCGCATCACCTCGAGCCGCATGTCGCCGACCCTCGGGCGGTCGATCTGTCTCGGCCAGGTGGCGGCCGACCTGGCCGCACCCGGTGCCAGGGTGACCGTCCGCCTCCCGGACGGGAGCGACGTCGTCGCCCGGGTGATCGACGGCCACGCCCATGTCGACCCCGAGGGGGAGCGCCAGCGTGTCTGACACGGCAGATCGCGACAGCACCATCACCAACAGCACCACCACCACCACCACCGCCGCCACCACCTCGTCGGAGGCCGTCGCGCGCAGCCCGATCGCGCCACGTGACCCGGTGGTGCGGTCCGGCTGGGAGGTGAGCGCACGGCGGAGCACGGCCGAGTGCACGCTCGCCGACGAGACACCGGCGTCGAAGGCCCTCGTGCGGGCGCCGTTCCGCGGCGCCGTGCGGGATCTTCTGGGCACGCCGTTCGGGCGGGCCCTGCGACGGGAGATGGCCGGTGTGCCGGTCCTGGCCGTGGGATCCGGTCCGGGGGAGTGGCTGGTGATCGGACCGTCGGACGCCGGCTCCCGGGTGCGGGAGCACCTCGGGTCCGCGACGGCGGGGTCGGGCGAGTTCGCCACGGTCGTCGACCTCACCCACGGGCGCGCCCTGATGCGGTTGCGCGGGCGTCGGTCGGCGGACCTGCTCAACAAACTGTGCGGGATGGACCTGCGTGAGGCGTCGGCTCCGGACGGGGCGGCGTTCCGGACGTCGGTCGCCGGGGTGGCGACCGACGTGATCCGCGACGACGCGTCGGAGCTGTCCTATCTCCTGCACTGCGAACGGTCGTCGGGCCAGTACCTGTTCGACGCCCTGCGCGACGCCGGGGCCGAGTTCGGCATCGACACCACCGGCCCGGACCATCCGGCCGCCGGGAGCCCGGCCGGGTCGGCACGGGCAGCCGTTCGTTAGAGCTGGCCACGGGAGGGTCTCGTGGGCAGTCGAGGGAGTCATCCGCCCCTGGAGGTGGCCATGTCGAACGCGGACACGATCGAACGACTGAGAGCGGAGTACCGCAACAAGCAGGTCCGGTGGGGCTTCATCTGGGCCCTGACCTGCGCGGTGCTCTGGGGTGCGTGGTATGTACCGGGTTCGGCGATCTACCTGGTGTCGCCGTTCGCGGAGCTCTCCGCCGAGGAGGGCGGCGGGTACCTGCTCGCCGCCGTGGTGGTGACGATCCTCAACGCGGTCGCGGTCCTGATCGCGATGTTCGTCTGGGTCGCCGTCCTGGGCAAGTCCAAGGACTACGTCCGCACGCTGCGGCAGGTACGGATCTCGCGCTGGTACGCGCCGGCCGGCCTGGCCGGGATGCTCGCCATCTTCGGCTCGGTCGTGGCCATCGCCTACGTCGGGGCCGCGTTCGCGGCCGTGGCCGCCCTGCTCTACCCGATCGTGGGTGCGGCCGCGGCCAGGGCCTGGTACGCCGAGACGATCACCAAGCGGGCGGCGCTGGGCATCGTCGTCATCGTCGCCGGCGGCGTGGTCATCTTCGCGCCCGGCATCCTCGGTGAGATCAGCGGCGCCGGTGGCGCCGGGTGGCTCGGGTACGTCGGCGGCGCCCTGGCGATCATCGGGTGGGGCCTGGAGGGGGCGATCGCCGGACGCGCCCTCGACGTCAGCGATCCGGACATCGGGCTGACGCTCCGATTCACCGCGGAGGTCCTGATCTGGCTGGTCGTGGTCGTACCGATCGCCGCGGGCGTCTCCGGCGTCGCGTTCTGGGCGGCCATGGGCGCCGCCCTGACCAACCCGACGGTCCTGCTGCTGCTCGTGCTCCTCGGACTGACGTTCGGGTTCTGCTACGTGTCCTGGTACAAGTCGTTCCCGCTGATCGGCGTCGGGCGGGGCCAGGCCATCGCCGCCCTCTACGGCCCGATCGCCCTGATCTGGCTGTTCGTGTTCACGCTCGAGATCCCGGGCGTCCAGTTCATCATCGGCGGGGTCATCGCCGTGGTCGGGAGCTTCATCCTGTTCACCGAGAAGCGCGACGTCCTCGAGGTCCTCCGGGCCGTACCGAGGGCATCGCGGGCCTCGGCGAAGTCGGTCCCCGGGGGTGAGATCTGATGGCGCCGGTGCACATGAAGGGCTTCGTCCTGCAGAAGCTCCTGCAGGACGGGCCGTTGTGGGACTACGACGTCGTCGACGCCGTCGAGCAGCGATTCGGGGTGTCCGGTCCGTACTGGACCGGGACGGTCCGGCTCACGCTGATCGACCTCTACTCGGCCGGGCTGCTCAACGAGCTCGACGTGACCGTGGACCCGACGAAGTCCGACGGTCAGGAGAAGGTCCTCTTCCGGTACGAGGTGAACGCGTTCGGCCGGGAACGAATGAAGCACTCAGGACTGCTGGAGATGATCGAATGAGCGAGTTCTTCGCCTACGGTGCCGGACCGGTGATCGCGACGGTTGCCTTCATCCTGCTTCCCGCGCTGGCGTTGTTCATGGCGCGCACGTTCGTCCGCAGGCTCTAGGGGTTCTGGCACACCCACCCGCACGATCGCGCAGGCAGGAGGTGCAGGCCGATGGTCGCACCCGCGTACCCGAAGCCGGAGCGGCGGTTGCTGCTGCCCGGTCTGCTCGCACCCGAGCCCGGGCTGGAGACCTACTGGGTCCGGGCCGGCGGGCTCACCGCGGTCCGGCTCGCCGCCGGTGACGAGCTGACGGTCATCGATCGGCAGGGCCGTCAGGCCGCCGAGATCACCACCCTCGATCCGCAGGGGCGCTCCCGGGGGAGCGTGCTGGGCCTACCCCCGGACGGACCCGCGACCGTGCTCGGAGGGCTGGCCGATGGCGGCGCCCACCGGGCGAGCGGCCCGGCCGACCCGGTCCTGGCCGAGCTGATCCGGCGCGGCCTCGACCCGACCGACCTGACGGCCTCGATCACGTTCGGCGAATGGTCGCCCGCCGGGGCGTCCGAGACGTTCACCGCGCGCGAGGACGGGATCGTGGTGGTGGCCGCCCCCGGGTCGGCCATGCGCGTCGACGACGACGCCGCGAACCCGCCGTCGGACCTCATGCTCCAGATCCGGCGCGGGGACGCCCGGGAGCGGGAGGCCCCGCCGTTGCCCGAGCCGCTCGCCGAACCGGTGATGGACTTCCGGATCGACCTGGCGAGCGCCCTGAGCTACGAGGTGAAGGCCGGGCAGTTCATCCAGATCATCGACGTCGAAGGTCGGCAGTGCTCGGACTTCCTGGCCTTCGACGGGCGCCGGCTGCAGGACGGGCACGAGCGTTACCTGGATGCCACGGCCACGCGCTACTTCATGGGGCGGGCGTATCCGCAGCCCGGCCTGTTCGGCAAGTTCTACGACCAGGACATGCAGCCGCTCGTGGAGGTGGTGCAGGACACCGTCGGCCGCCACGACACGTTCGGCCTGGCGTGCAACCGCAAGTACTACGAGGACATGGGCTACCCCGGCCACGTCAACTGCACCGACAACTTCAACGAACAGCTTCGACCGTTCGGGGTCGCGCCGCGCGCGGGATGGCCGGCCCTCAACCTCTTCTACAACACGTCGTTCGACGATCACCACCAGCTCGTCTTCGACGAGCCGTGGTCCCGGCCGGGCGACTACGTCCTGCTGCGGGCCGGGGCGGATCTGGTCTGCGCCTCGTCGGCGTGCCCGGACGACATCGACCCCGCGAACGGCTGGGTCCCGACCGACGTCCACGTCCGGGTCTACGACGCCGAACGGAAGTTCTCCATGGCCATCGCGCACCGCACCACGCCCGAACAACCGGCCGAGCTGACCAAACGGACCGCGTTCCACTCGCGGACCTCGGCACTGACCCGCCAGTTCACCGAGTACCGCGGCTACTGGCTCCCGACCAGCTACGACGCGCACGGGGCGATCGAGGAGTACTGGGCCTGCCGGGAACGCGCCGCCGTGATGGACCTGTCGCCCCTGCGGAAGTTCGAGGTGCTGGGACCCGACGCGGAGATGCTCCTGCAGACCTGCGTGACCCGCAACATCCGCAAGCTGTCCCACGGCCAGGTGGTGTACTCCGCGGTCTGCAACGAGACCGGCGGGATGATCGACGACTGCACGGTCTTCCGCCTCGGGGACCACAACTTCCGCTTCGTCGGCGGGGACGAGTACACCGGCCGGTGGCTGCGCGAGCAGGCGCAGCGTCTGGGCCTGGACCGGGTGTGGGTGAAGCACTCGACCGACCAGATGCACAACATCGCGGTACAGGGGCCCGCCAGCCGGGACATCCTGAGCGGGCTCATCTGGACGCCCTCCACCCAGCCGGCGTTCACCGACCTCACGTGGTTCCGGTTCGCGATCGGACGGCTCGGTGACCACAACGGGATCCCGATCGTCGTCTCGCGGACCGGCTACTCCGGCGAGCTCGGATACGAGCTGTGGTGCCACCCGGACGACGGTCCGGGCCTGTGGGACGCGGTGTGGGACGCCGGGCAACCGCACGGGATGCTCCCGCTCGGCCTGGACGCGCTGGACATCCTGCGGATCGAGTCCGGTCTGGTGTTCGCCGGTTACGACTTCAGCGACCAGGTCGATCCGTTCGAGGCCGGCGTCGGCTTCACCGTGCCGCTGAAGACCAAGGAGGACGACTTCGTCGGGCGGGACGCGTTGCTGGCGAGGAAGGCGAGCCCGCAGCGGAAGCTGGTCGGCCTCGAGCTCGCCGGCAACGAGCCCGCCGAACACGGTGACTGCGTGCACGTGGGCCGTGCCCAGGTCGGTGTCGTCACGAGCGCGACCCGGTCCCCCACCCTCCGGAAGAACATCGCGCTGTGCCGGATGGCCGTCGAGCACTCCGAGATCGGGAGCGAGGTCGAGATCGGGAAGTTGGACGGGCATCAGAAGCGCATCCCGGCCCGGGTCGTCCGGTTCCCGTTCTACGACCCCGACAAGGAGCGTCCGCGCGCGTAGCGCGCCGGCCGATCCGAGACCGTCCGAGATCAAGGAGTGGAACGATGGTGGCACGGGTAGGGATCATCGGGGCAGGTCCGAGCGGGCTGGCCCAGTTGCATGCGTTCGAGCAGGCCCGCTCCCAGGGCGCGGAGGTTCCCGAGCTCGTCTGCTTCGAGAAGCAGGGTGACTGGGGCGGGCTGTGGAACTACTCCTGGCGAAGCGGGCTCGACGAGCACGGCGATCCGTGCCACGGCAGCATGTACCGCTACCTGTGGTCGAACGGACCCAAGGAGTGCCTCGAGTTCGCCGACTACACGTTCGAGGAGCACTTCGGCCGGCCGATCCCGTCGTTTCCCCCTCGCGCCGTCCTCGAGGACTACATCCTGGGCCGGGCCGGGAAGAGCGGGGTCCGCCGGCACATCCGGTTCAACACGGCGGTGCGCTGGGTCGACTTCGACGACGTCGCCCGGACGTTCCTGGTGACCGTCGAGTCGCTGGACGACGGGGTGACCCGGACGGAGGAGTTCGACCAGGTCGTCGTCGCCAGCGGGCACTTCTCGATCCCGAACGTCCCGTCCTACCCGGGGTTCGACGCGTTCCCCGGGCGGATCATGCACTCGCACGACTTCCGCGACTCGCAGGAGTTCGCGGGAAAGAACCTGCTGGTCGTCGGCGGGAGCTACTCCGCGGAGGACATCGCCCTGCAGACGAAGAAGTACGGCGCGAACTCGGTCACGATCAGCTACCGGTCGGCTCCGATGGAGTTCCCCTGGCCGGACGGGATCGAGGAACTGCCGGAGATGACGAAGGCGGACGGCCGGACCGTGGGTTTCGTCGACGGATCCACGCGGGACGTCGACGCGATCATCTTCTGTACCGGGTACAAGCACCACTTCCCGTTCATCGCGTCCGATCTCCGGCTGGCCACGAAGAACGTCCTGTACCCGCCGGACCTCTACAAGGGCGTGTTCTTCACGGGCAATCCGAACCTGATGTACCTGGGCATGCAGGACCAGTTCTACACGTTCACGATGTTCGACGCGGAAGCCTGGTACGCCCGCGACTACATGCTCGGACGGATCTCCCTGCCCGGTCGTGAGGAGATGGAGAAAGACATCGCGACGTGGCGGTCCCGCGAGGGCTCGCTGGCCGACCCGGTCGAGCAGATCGACTTCCAGGCCGACCACATCGACGATCTCCTCAAGGAGGTCGACTACCCGGACTTCGACATGAACCTGACCCGCGACCATTTCAAGAAGTGGGAGCACGACAAGGTCGAGAGCATCATCGGGTACCGGGACCGCGGGTTCTCCTCGCCCTGCACCGGAACGCAGGCGCCCCTTCACCACACGCCGTGGTGGGAGGCGATGGACGACTCGTTGCCGACCTTCCTCGGTACGGCCCCCGGTTACGACGAAACAGGTGATTGAGAATGCTCCCAGAACGCGCACGATACGTCGTCATCGGTGCCGGGATCCATGGTCTGTCCACCGCCTGGAACCTGGCCACCGAGCTGTCCGAGAGCGGCCGCGGAGACGGTGGCGACGTCCTGGTGATCGACAAGGAGGACATCGGGGCCGGCGCGTCCGGTGTGGCCTGCGGCGTCATCCGCAACAACTACTTCCAGCCGGGCATGCGCCGCCTGATGGCCCATTCGGTCGGAACGTGGGAGGCGCACGCGTCGGAGCTGTCCTATCACGGGGTCGGTTACATCCAGCTGGCTCCGGACTCGATGCGCGACGACGTGCGCCAGATCCACGCCGAACAGCAGGAGATCGGCTACGAGTCGGTGCTGGTGGAGGGCGTGGACGAGTGCCGCTCCTACATGCTGGGCCTGTTCGACGACTGGCAGGCTCCCGGCATCTCGATCCTGCTGCACGAGAAGCGCGGCGGGTACGCGAACAACACGGCCTCGCTGAGCGGCCTGGCGGAGAAGGCGCGCCACGCCGGGGTGCGGATCGTCACGGGGGTGACGGTCACCGGCTTCGACCTCGACGACGACCGGGTGAACGCCGTCGTCACCAGCGACGGCACCGTCGCCTGTGATGCCGTGGTCGTCGCCGTGGGCCCGTGGGTGCGCGACATCTGGTCGATGCTGGGACTCCCCCCGGCGATCACCGTCCGCACACCGGACGGCCGGGAGCTGCCGGACCGGCCGATGTGGACCTACTGGGCGCTGCAGGAGGGCACGCTCGAGGTCGATCCCCGCGAGTTCGTGGACAACGCGGGTGGATTACCTCCGGTCATCCACGTCGACTCGGACGCGCCGCTCTACGACGACCAGGACGGAAGCCTGGTCACCGATCAGCTCTGGGGCATCTACTACAAGCCGGACTTCAACTTCGGCGGGGTCCAGGGCGGTGCGTCCCCGCAGATCGTGAACCG
Organism: Pseudonocardia sp.; assembly: GCA_030451825.1. Taxonomy (GTDB): domain Bacteria; phylum Actinomycetota; class Actinomycetes; order Mycobacteriales; family Pseudonocardiaceae; genus Pseudonocardia. The sequence continues at coordinate 20,070 of JAKDNL010000022.1, forward strand.
CGCGGCCGAGAGCGTCGCCGTCGACCCGTACGGTCCGGCAAGCCCCGAGTTCGTCGTGGACGACGGGTTCGTGCGGATGTGGACCTCGGCACTCGCCGCCTGCCACAAACGGTTCGCGAACAAGCGGAGCCTGTTCCAGGACGAGCCCTCCGGCGGGATCGGCGCGTTCACGCCGGACAGTTTCCCGATATTCGACACGTTCCGGGGAAACGCCTACGTCATCGCCGACTCCAACCACGGCTACAAGATGGTCGGGGTCGGCGCGCTGGTGGCGAAGGAACTGCTGGGAGCAACGCAGCCGCTCCTCGAACCGTTCCGCTTCTCCCGCTACGAGACCGGGAAGCTCCACCCGACCAGTCACTCGCCGTTCCCCTGGAGCTGAGACCGGCCACGAGGTAGGGAGAAATGATGAACGATGGGAACCAGGACCCCTCGACGAGGGACTGCGCCCGGTTGCTCATGTCCTGTCAGGACGGACCCGGCATCGTGGCGTCGGTGACGGCGTTCCTGCACGCGCGCGGGGCGAACATCATCCAGGCGGACCAGAACACGACCGATCCGCTCGGCGGCGAGTTCGTCCAGCGGATCGTGTTCCAGATGCCGGGGCTCCTCGATCGGCTTCCCGCGCTGGAGCGGGAGTTCGCCGGTGAGGTCGCCGAGCGGTTCGGCCTGAGGTTCCAGGTGTACCCTGCCGAGATCCCCAAGCGGGTCGCGCTGTTCGTGTCGAAGATCGACCATTGTCTGCTCGACCTGCTGTGGCGGTGGAGGCGCGGCGAGCTCCCGATCGACATCGTCCAGGTGATCTCCAACCACCCGGACCTGGAGAAGGCGGTCGCGGGCTTCGACGTCCCGTACGTCCACATCCCGGTCACGAAGGCGAGCAAGGCCGACGCCGAACAGCAGCAGATCGAGCTTCTGCGTGGCCGCGTCGACCTGGTCGTGCTCGCCCGGTACATGCAGGTACTCAGCAGTGACTTCCTGGCGCGGGTCGGGACGCCGGCGATCAACATCCATCACTCGTTCCTGCCCGCGTTCGCCGGAGCGGGGCCGTACGCACAGGCCAAGGAGCGCGGCGTCAAGCTCGTCGGCGCCACCGCGCACTACGTGACCGAGGACCTCGACGAAGGGCCGATCATCGAGCAGGACGTCGCGCGGATATCGCACCGGGAGACGGTTCGGGAGATCACCCGCCGAGGTGCGGACATCGAGCGTGTCGTCCTCGCGAGGGCCGTCACCTGGCACTGCGACGACCGCGTTCTGCTCAACGGCAACACGACGATCGTGTTCTGAGGGGTGACCGGGGCGTCTACCGGGCGCCGGCGTAGACGTCCCACAGCTCACCGAGGAAGAACCTTCCGAACCGGAGCAACGCCGCGGCCCCGTCCGGTCCGGACGTGGTGAACGTGGTGAGCTGGCGCAGCAGGTCGGCCTTCCCGAGGCGCAGTATCCCCGCGCCCGCGATCCTGGCGGTGCCCTCCGCGGCGGCGTCCACGTGGCCGTCGAGGAGGCGGGCGTAGAGGGTCGTGGTGTCCGTCCACAGGTCCGGGCCCGGATCGTCGCGGACGTCCTTGTGGCCGGTGAGGGTCAGCGGGGCACCGTCCGGTCCGACGACGAACAGCCGGTAGAGCATGCGGCGCGCGCGGGGATCGTCCCCGGCGACGAACAGGTTGAACCACCCGCGCGCGACGTCGAGTCGGCCGCCCAGCGCGTCGCACTCGAGGTGTCCCTCGACGGTGGCGAGATGCGAGGGTCGGGACAGGAACGCGTCGACGTCCTCGGTGGTGATCGTCAGGTGGATCGCGATCTCCTGGTCGAGGGCGCGTCCGGATGCCGCCCCGGCGGCCGGGTCCTGCTCGTCGAACGTGAGGTACCCGCGCATCTCCTCGGTGAACGACAGGCTGGTGCCGGCCCCGCTATCGGCCCCGTCGTCGGCCCGGCCGTCGGCGCCACCGGGTGGCCGGTGCGCGGTGCGCGGCCGTGGACGGCGCTCGGGTTCGGACAGGATGCCGGTGGCCACCCGGTCGGCGTGCGCCGCGATCGTCAGGGACGGGTTCGCCCCGACCGGGCCGGGCATGGCGGCGCCGTCGGCCACGTAGAGGCCCTGATGGCCGAACACCTGGCCGTGCGCGTCGCAGACCCCGACCGACGGGTCGCGCCCCATCGGGGCGCCGCCGAGCGGGTGCACCGTCACGACCCGGCGGAAGAACCACAGCGGGTTGTCCCGCAGCCGGACCCCGAGCTCGTCCGCGACCGCGGACATGGTGTCGCGGACCCGGGCGAAGTAGTCCTTGCTGGTCGCCGTCGTCCACGCCACGTCCAGCCGGCCGTCCCGCAGCGTCATCACCCCGTCGGGCACGTCGCGGCCCATCCCGAGCAGCGGGAGCGACCCCGCCGACAGCGAGCCGTCGCCGATCAGCCGCGACACCTCGTCGCCGAGCCGGGGGTCGTCGGAGGGCCAGAGCCTGCGTGCGAGCCAGTCCAGGGCGAACGCGGCGCTCCGGCGGGCCTGCCCGGCCCGGGACGGTTCGACCATCCAGTCCACGAAGCCGGGGTAGCCGCCGTCCTGCAGGTAGAAGCCCCGACCGTCGTCCCCGTCCGCGTCGTCCCCGTCCGCGGTGTCCTTGACCCGGATCGTGCTGGTGATCACCGGACCCTTGCTGGCGTCGAACACCCGCTCCCGCTCGCCGGGCATCAGGAACGTCAGCAGGTCTCCGTTGCCGGAGAACCGGGTGCCCAGCGCGTCGCCGATCCCGGGCAGCGCGGCGCGGTTGCGCAGCAGCAGGCAGGTGGTGCCGTAGGTACCGGCCCCCAGGATCAGCCGGTCCGCGGTGACGTGCCGCTCGGCGGCCGGGGCAGCCGGGTCGTCCGGGTCGCGGCGCAGGTAGTCGACCCGGTAGCCGCCGCGCTCGAGCGGCCGGATGCCCTTCACGTCGGCCAGCGTGCGGATGTCCGCGCCGTGGTGGGCGGCGGCGGAGAGGTAGGTGTGGTCGAGGCTGTTCTTCGCACCCTCGTTGCACCCGATGTCGCAGCCGCCGTCGAGCCGGCAGGTGCGCCGGGCCACGCCGTGGATGTTGCCGTAGTCCGGCGGGTCGATCGTGGCTCCGACCTCGGGCGCGGCGCCGGGGCGCGACGCGAAGGCGATGGCGAGCGGGGGGAGCTGCCAGTCCAGGTCGAGGCGCTGTGCGGCCTGCTGCAGGGCACGGGTCTTCGGTGTGTCGGAGAACGGTGCCGTGTCGAACGGGTAGGGCGTCGGGGTGAGCATGGCTTCGACCGCGTCGTAGTGCGGATCGAGATCGGCCCTGGTCACCGGCCACGACTCGTACCCGCCGCCGGGCAGCGGCTCCTCGCGGACGAACCACTTCTCGTCCTTGCGCAACAGGACGTTGGCGTAGATCAGCGATCCGCCGCCGAGGCCGCTGGAGACCAGCGACTCGAACCCGTCGAAGCTCCAGACGTCGAACAGGCCGCGCAACCCCTGCTCGGGGTCCCAGAACTCGCGACCCATCTCGTGCGGGGACCGGGGAAAACTCCCCGGGGGATAGGACCGCCCGCGTTCCAGCAGGACGACCGAACGCCCGGCCTCGGCCAGGCGGAACGCGCTCACCGCACCGCCGAACCCGGACCCGACGACGACCGCGTCGACGTGCTCGGTCGTGCCCATCACCGAGACCGCCCGGTCGGGAGCGCGGACGGGATCCCTGGGCACACGGTGGTCTCCTTCGAAGGCGGGGGCACGGCCGGGGCGAGCCTCTCACCGTGCCCGGTCCGGCTACGGGTCGGCCATCGCGGCGCTACCGGTCCAGGCCGCCCGGGTCCCGTCGGAACAGACGCCCGGGGCGAGGACCGCGGTAGCGGAGCCGTAGCCCGCCGGTAGAGACTGCGATGATTCTCGGTGGAGATCATCGCCGAGGCGGCGGAGGGCGGGGCACGATGCGCGAGCGGAGCGGGGGACTCGCCGACATCGCGCCGTACACCCTGGAGGGGGTCCCCCACGCCGAGGTCACCACCCACCGGTTCGACACCGCGGACGGCCTCGAACTGAGCATGCTGCGGTTCCGCCGCGACACCGCGGGCGACGCGGTGCTTCTCGTGCACGGGCTGACGACCTCGACGGACATGTTCGTGATGCCCGAGCACCGCAACCTGGTGACGTGCCTGCTCGACGAGGGCTACGACGTCTGGTGCCTGGACTTCCGGATGAGCAACCGGCACCGGTACAACGTTGTCCCGAACCGGTACACCCTCGACGACTGCGCCATGTTCGACTTCCCCCCGGCCGTCGACCTCGTCCGGGCCCACATCGGGGACCGCAGGCTGCACGTCATCGCGCACTGCCTCGGCGCCGCCACGTTCGCGATGAGCCTGGCCGCCGGGCGCGTCGGCGGGTTCACGAGCGTGGTGCTGAACAGCCTGGCCCTCACCCCGCGGGTGCCGAGGTGGTCGGAGGTCAAGCTCGCCGTGGGGCCGTCCCTGTTCTCGATGGCCGGGTTTGCGATCCTGGACCCGCGGTGGGGCGAGGAGACCGGGTCGCTGCGCGGCCGGCTGCTGGCCCGCGCCGTCTCGCTCGTGCACCGCGAGTGCGACGTCGGAGCATGCCACCTGCTGAGCATGATGTGGGGCACCGGATGGCCCGCCCTCTACGAGCACGAGAACCTCGACGAGCGGACCCACCGGCGCGCCGCGGACCTGTTCGGGGCGACCGGCCTGCACTACTACCGCCACCTGCACCGCATGGTGCGGGCCGGGCGCGCGGTCACCTACCGGCCGCACGACCCGGCCTATCGGGAGCTACCGGCGGACTACCTCCCGCCCGCCGCGGCGCTCGACGTCCCGATCCTGCTCACGACCGGAGCCCGCAACCGGGTGTTCGCCGACTCCAACGTGGTGTGCCATCACCGGCTGCGCGAGCTCGGTGCCACGAACGCTGAACTGGCGGTGTTCGACGGATACGGCCATCAGGACGTGTTCATGGGCCGCAACGCCGCCGCCGACGTGTTCGGGCACATGCTGGGCTTCCTGGCCCGCGCGCCGTAACACCTCCGGCCCGGACGACCTCCGCGGGAACGTCATCGCGGCGGCGAACGTGCCCCCCGGACGGAGTAGCCTCCTCGCAGGGGTGGAACGGATGGAGTTTCGGCTGCTGGGGCAGGTCGAGGTGTGGGCGCGGGACGGGCCGCTCCGGCTCGGCGGCGTCAAGCCCCGCACGCTGCTGGCCGTGCTGGCCCTGGACGCGAATCGCGTCGTGGGCATCGAGCGGCTGGTGGACACGATCTGGGAGTCCGGGCCGCCGGCCACCGCGGGCACCCAGATTCACGGGTACGTGTCCGCGCTGCGCAAGCGGTTCGCCGAGGTCGACGGCGACCGGGCGGTGATCGTCACCGAGCCGACCGGCTACCGGCTCGTGACCCGGCCCGGGGAGCTCGACCTGGAGGTGTTCGAGGCCCGGGCGGTCGAGGCCGGCCGGGCACTGGCCGACGCCCGGGCCACCGACGCCGCGACGGGGTACGGGGACGCGATAGCGCTCTGGCGGGGGCCCGCGCTCGGCGGTGTCGCCGAGACCCTCGCGGCGGCGCGGGAGCGCCTGGCCGAACGCCGCCTGGCGGCGGTCGAGGGGCGGATCGAGGCGGAGTTGCGGCTCGGCCGGCACGACGAGGTGATATCCGAGCTGCGCGACGTGGTGGCCGAGAACCCCTTCCGGGAGGGCCCCCGCGGCCAGCTGATGCTCGCCCTCTACCGGGCCGGGCGCTCCGCCGAGGCGCTGGCCGCCTACCGGGCGGGCCGGGAGACCCTCGCCGAGGAGCTCGGCATCGACCCGGGCCCGGACCTGCAGCGGCTCGAGCGGGCGATCCTCACCGCGGACTCGGCTCTGGACCCCCCGCCGGCGCCCGCGGTGGAGATCACCGTCGTCTCCCGGCCCGGCCAGCTGCCGCCGGACGTCGTCGACTTCACCGGGCGAGGGGAACAGGTGCGGCAGGTGTGCGACGCGCTGGGAGCGACCGGCGACCCACCGACGGCCGTCGCGATCGCCGCCATCGCCGGCCGGGGAGGGGTCGGCAAGACCTCGCTCGCGGTGCACGCGGGCCACCGGATGCGCGGCGAGTTCCCGGACGGCCAGCTGTACGTCAACCTGCACGGGGCGCAGGCGCGCCCGGCCGACCCGTCCGAGGTCCTGGGTCGCTTCCTGCGGGCGCTCGGCGTCGAGTCGGGCCGGGTCCCGGAGACCGTCGAGGAGCGCAGCGAGCTCTACCGCAGTGCCCTGTCCGAGCGTCGGATGCTCGTCGTGCTGGACAACGCCGCCGACGAGGCGCAGGTACGGCCCCTGCTCCCGGGCGAACCCGGCTGCGCGGTCCTTCTCACCAGCCGGAGCCGGCTGGCCGGGCTGGAGGGGGCGCAGCTGGTCGAGCTCGACATCCTCGACGCGGGCGCGGCGCTCGAGCTCCTCGGGCGGGTGGCCGGGCCGGAGCGGGTGGCCGGCGAGCAGCGGGCCGGAGAGGAGATCGTCCGGCTCTGCGGTTACCTCCCGCTCGCCGTCCGGATCGCCGGCGCGAAGCTGACCGCGCGTCCGCACTGGAGTCCGGAGCGCCTGGTCGATCGCCTGGCCGACGAGCGCCATCGCCTCGACGAGCTCACGATCGGCGATCTCGAGGTCAGGGCGAACGTCGCGCTGAGCTACGCCGGTATGTCCCCGCCGGAGCAGCGGGCGTTCCGCAGGCTCGGTCTCCTCGACGCGCCGGACTTCGCGGCGTGGACCCTGTCCGCGCTCGCCGGTGTGAGCCGGGAACAGGCCGAGGAGCTCGCCGACGGGCTCGTGCACGCCCGCCTGCTCGACGTCACCCCGGGTGCCGGCGGGGCGGAGGTCCGGTACCGCTTCCACGACCTGCTGCGGCTCTATGCCCGCGAGCTCGCGTTCGCCGAGGAACCGCCGCCCGAGCAGCACGCCGCCCTGCAACGGGCGATCGAGGGCTGGCTGCACGCGGCCGAGGACGCCGGCGCCCGGATCCCCAGCGCGTCGTTCGGCGAGGTCGTGGAGCCGGCGGAAGGCTGGCGTGCCGAGCCGCCCATCGAGGGCCTGGCGCGCGATCCGCTCGAGTGGTTCGAGCGCGAGTGGGTCGCCCTGAGCGCGGCCGTGCAGCAGGCGCACGATCTCGGCTGGGACCAGCTCGTCCTGCATTTCGGGACCAGGTTCGCGCCGTTCGTCGTGGTGCGCGGGCGCTACGACGACTGGCGGTCCCTCGCGGAGCTGACCCGCTCCGCCGCGCAGCGGGCCGGCGACGCTCGGAGCGAGGCGCTCTCCCTGCGCCGGCTCGGGGAGCTGGCGCTGTTGCAGTACCGCCTCGGAGAGGCCCGGACGTTCCTCGAGCGTTCCGGCGACGGGTTCCGGCTGGTCGGTGACCGGCACGGCGAGGCACTGGCCGCGTCGGGTCTGGGAGCCGTGGACGCCGAGGCGGGCCAACCCGAGAGCGCACGCCCCCGTCTCGAGGACGCGGTGCGCGTGCTGAGCGAGGTCGGTGACCATCGCAGCGCTGCCTGGACACTGTTGCGGCTCGGCACGCTCTACCGGCTTCAGCAACGCTACGACGAGGCCGCGGAGCACCTGCTGCAGGCGTTGGCCACTCTCGACGGCCGGGGGACCTCCGTCGACGAAGCGGCGATCGCGGAGCGGCTCGGCACGGTCCGGACCCAGCAGGGACGGACCGCGGAGGCGTGCGAGCACTTCGAGCGGGCGCTGCGGTTGCGCAGCGAGCACCGTGACCGGTTCGGTGAGGCCAACGCCCTGCGCGGGCTGGGAGAGGCGCGGCGGGCCGAGGGGCACCACGAGCACGCGCTGGAGTGCCTGAACCGGGCACTGTCGCTGTGGCGCGAGATCGGCTTCTCGATGGAGCAGGCGAGGACGTGGTCGCTGATCGGTGACGTGCACGCCGACCGCGGCGACCGTGCGCGGGCCGCGGCGGCCCGCGCCGAGGCCGCCCAGCTGACCGGGCAGTTGTCGGGGCAGGCGTCGGGGCAACTGGGCGGGCAGCCGCAGGCCCGGACCGGGGACAGCGGAAGTACAGCGGATTCATAGCCGGTGCGGCCAGTCTTGCCGATGGCAGGGGCAGACGCAGCGGGCCGCGACCGGCGATGGCCGGACCGGGCGCCCGTATCGGTTCTGCGCGGCCGCCGACGGGGCCTGCCCGGGACGGGGGATCGTCCGGGCCAGCGTCCCGGGAAGTCCCGTGGCGAGACG
>JAKDNL010000363.1 GCA_030451825.1 Pseudonocardia sp.
TGTGGTCGGAGCGGTTCGGCGGCCGGGTGCTGGGGTTGGCGACCAGTGAGAACGCGGCGCAGGTGTTGGCCGCCGACGGGGTCGCGGCGATGAACACCACGCGGTTCTTGCGCGCGTTCGGGCCGGGCCCCAACGGTGAGCCGGCGCGGCAGCGGGTGCAGGCCGGGGATCTGTTCGTCGTGGACGAGGCGGGGATGTCGTCGACGGCGGAGCTCGCGGCGATCGCGGAGATCGTGGCCGACGGTGGCGGCAAGATGTTGTTCACCGGTGACGACGCGCAGCTCACGTCGGTCGGGGCCGGTGGGTTGTTCTCGCTGCTGGCCGCGGACAACGGCGCGTACCAGTTGCAGGAGGTGCGCCGGTTCGAGTCGGGATGGGAGCGGGAGGCGAGTCTGCGGCTGCGCGCCGGGGACACCTCGGTGATCCCGGAGTACGACGACCGGGGCCGGCTGCAGGCCGGGACGGTGGAGGAGATGCAGGCCGCAGCGCTGCGCGGCTACTTGGCCGACACCCTGTCGGGGAAGGAGTCCTTGCTGATCGTCGGTTCCAACCAGGCGGCCGCCGACCTGTCCAGGGAGATCCGAGAGCACTTCATCGACTACGGCCGCGTCGCCGCTGAGCAGCTCACCGAGCTGGGTGAGCGCACCGGTCACACCCCCGTCAGCGTGGGTGATGTCGTGCAGGCGCGGCACAACGACCGCTCGATCCGGGTGGATGGTGGTGGGGAGGTGCTGAACCGGGCGACGTTCGTCGTGCTGGGCCTGAACGAGGACGGGTCCCTGCGGGTGCAGGGCACCGGTGGACCGACCAACGGGCAGATCGCGCATCTGCCGGCCGACTACGTCGACGAGCACGTGACGCTGGCCTACGCCTCGACGGTGAACGCGGCGCAGGGCCGCACGGTGGACACCTCGCACGGGCTGCTCGACGAGGGCGCGGCCCGGGAGTCGGCCTACACGACCGCGACCCGTGGGCGGGAGGCGAACCACCTGTACCTGGTCGGGACGCGGGAGCCCGACCAGCACCAGCAGGAGCGGCTGCACGCCGACGCGTCGGCCCGGTTGGCCTCGGTGTTGGGCAACGTGGAGGCCGAGCAGGCCGCAGAGCTGGAGCGCCGGGCCGGGGAGCGCGACGGGACGTCGCTGGCCTGGATCGGCACCCAGTGGGACGAGGTGTCGAAGGACTCCGCGCGGGAGCGCTACAGCGAGGCCCTGGCCGAGGTGCTTCCGGCGGAAGCAGCCGCGCAGGTGACCGCGGAGGCGGGGTGGCCGCGGCTGGTGCGCGCGATGCGGGAGGCCGAGCTGGACGGGCACGCCCCGCACGCGGTGCTGGCCGAGGTTGTGGAGGGCCGGTCGCTGGCCGGGTCGGAGCAGCTCTCGGACGTGCTGCGCTACCGGGTGCGGACCGCGGTCGCGGACCGGGTCCCGGAGCAGCGGGTCGGGGCCGGGGACTGGACGGCGCTGGCGCCGCCGGTGGACGGCCCGGTCGGGCAGTTCAGCCACGAGCTGGCGGTGCTCGCCGGGGACCGGCAGTTCGCTCTGGGTGAGGCGGCCGCGGTGGACCCGCCGGCGTGGGCGCTGGCCCAGCTCGGCCCGGTTCCGGCCGTCGACGATGCGGTGGAGCGGGCGGGGTGGGTCGAGCGGGCCGCGGCGGTGGCCGGCTATCGAGAGGCGCGCGGGATTCCCGACGAGGTGACCTCGATCGGCGCGGCGCCGTCGCGGGAGGAGGAGTTCCACCACCGCATGTGGTCGCAGGCCGCGGCCGCGATCGGCCCGCAGCCCGAGACCGGTCCGGACGTGCGCGCCTACTCCGACTCCGACCTCTACACCGCGCGGGAGCGGTGGGCGCGCGAGCAGGCCTGGGCCCCGGAGTATGTGGCCGAGGAGATGCGCTCGGCCTACGAGCTGGGGCGCGACTACGACCGCGACGCCGCACTGGCCGGGGCCCGGCTGGCCGCGCTGGAGCCGGACGAGCCGGAGTGGGAGCAGGCCGCGGAGCAGTTCACCCGTAGCCAGCGCCTGGCCGAGGTGCACCTGGAGCGGGCGCGGCAGCTGGAGGACGTCGCGCACGCCCGCGGCGGCTGGTTCGCCGCGACCGAGGAGGCCCGGCTGGGCGACGAGTTGGCCCGCGCCGAGCTGGACCGGCGTGGTCTGCCCGTGGAGCGGGTGCGGGAGGTGGAGCAGCTGGAGCTGTTCGACCCGGCCGCGACCGTGGACCAGACCCAGGACCAGACCCCGGAGCGGGAGCCGGCGGTCGAGCGTGAGCCCGCGCTCGAGGAACGCGCGGTCGTCGAGCAGGCGGTGGACGAGCCTCAGCGGGAGACCGCCGGCCCCGAGGCCGACAGGGCAGTCGAGGACGCCGTGCGCTCGGAGCGCGACGTCGAGCCGGAGGCCGAGCGCACGCCGGCCCCCGAGCGGCAGCCCGTCGAGCGGGACCAGGTCGAGGAGGAGGCGCCGGCTGTGGAGGCCCCGGAGTCGGTGGAGCAGCTGGCGTTGATCGAGGCCACGCCGCGGCTGGAGGACGAGGTCGCGGCGCAGCCGCTACGCGACGAGCGCGACGTCGAGGCCCAGGCGGCGCCGGCGGTCGACGACGGCGCGGCGGCCGAGCAGGTGCGGGCCACGTTGGCCGAGGCCCGCCGCCAGGCCGACGCGGCGGAGCGGCAGCGGGTGCAGCGCGAGGCCGCGGCCGCCGAGCGCGCCGCCCAGGCCGAGCAGCAGGTCGCGGAGCCGGCCGCCGAGCGGGACACCGCGGAGGAGGACCGCGGCCGCCGGGACCAGGCCCTCGACCACGAGCAGGACCGGGGCGTCGAGGCTGGTCTGGACCGTGGGCAGGTCGTCGAGTACGACCAGGGCCACGACGACGACCTCGGGCTCGGCCTCTAGCCGGTCCGGCGCTGGCGTTCCCGCTTGGCCGTCATCAGGCGCCAGGACTTCGCTACGGCGGCGCGCCACTGAGCGTCGGCAAGCAGTTGCTCGCGCGGCCCGTACCCGCCGGGGCAGACCACGAGGTCGTGGCCGTCCCACTGGTCCGGAGGCGGCTCGATGATCTCCTGGTCGTCCGCCGGGCCACCCTGCTCCATCCACACGAACCCGAGGGCGGCGGTCGTGTCGTCCACGATCCGACGGAGGAAGGGCACGTAAGTGGCGTCGACGCCGCGGGAGAACCGGCCGCCGAGGGCAAGTGGGTACCGCTCGCCGTTCTCCAGGGAGACCGCGGTGCGGCCCACGTAGATGTGGCTGTGCAGCCGCGCGCTCGGCTCCCCGGGCACCGTGTCCTCCACGAGCGCGGTCAGCTCCAGGCGCGCCGGGATCGCGCGGCCGCGGGAGTTGGCGACGTATCCGGCCTTGCGCTGGACGTCGATGAGGGCTTGCTGGGTGATGTCGGCGTAGACCTGGCGCAGCTGGTCGAGCTCGGCGCGCACGTCGGCGCGGGCGAACATGTCCGCGACCAGCGACAGGCTCAGCGGCGGGTGGAAGTACACATCGAGTGCATCCGCCGGCGGCGCCCCGGTGCCGGGGTCGAACAGCGGGGCAGGGTCGACGTGGTTGTCTCCGTACACGGCGGCCACCTCCACGAGTCCCGAGCTCCGGCGGCTCATGATGCTACGAGGCACCGACAGTGTCGGGGACCGCCGTCGGAGCTCGGAGTGCCCGCTGGGTGCTCACTGGGGCTGGGGGAACATGCCGTCCAGTCGTTCGGACTCGCGGGCGGCCATGGTGTCGTCGACGTCGGCGGCAGAGGCCAGCACGACGGCGGCGCAGCGCTTCGAGCACGTGACGGCCGAGAATCGCCGCTGCACCGGGCCCTCTCCCCGCATCGAGCCCACCAGCTGGACCTCCTCGATCTGGACCCAGTGATCCCGGGTGGAACCGCTCAGCGGTCCCCCGGTGCAGTCAGGGTTCGCGCAGCTGTCAGCGATCATCGCGTTCGGCTCCTCAGCACTCACGGAAGGAGCCACGACGATACCAGTCGTCGAACGTCTGTTCGTCGCGAACGCTCTGGTGGCGGACCTGATCGGTAGGCGCTGGTGGCGGACCGCTTGCCCGGGGTCGTCAGTCGTGCTCGGTGTCGCCGTCGTTGGGTTCCTGGCCCTCGGCAGTGGCGGCCGCGAGTGCGGCGGCGTGCCGTTCGCGGCGGGCCTGCAGATCGGTGGCCATCGCCGCTCGCCAATGGCTGATCCAGTTCTCGACGGTCTGTGGTGCGTGCGGGTCGGCCGGAGCCGGTGGTGGCGTGTGGGCCATCGCGGCGCGCCGCGCCGGGTGCTGCTGTGCCGCCTGCGCGTCGGCTTCCCGGCGAGCCCGGGCCGCACGATCGCGCCGGTGCATGGACTCCATGTCGTCCACGAGGTGCTCCCCGGGCCGGCACCACTTGTCCGGGACGGCGTCCTCGAGGTTCCTGAACGCGGCCGCGCGCCAGCGGACGTGCCACTCCGCCGAGGCGGTCGCCGCGGCGTCGGGCTCGTGCGCGGCGACGTAGGCGTGCCGCAGCCAGACCAGCTCGACCACCGCCCGCGGGTGCTGGGGCCAGCAGTCGGGCAGCTCGACGCGGGTGGGCTGGTAGATCGGGCACAGGACCTCGGCGACCCACTGGCCGAGCGCATCCCATTCGCGGTGCGCGGCGCCGGGACTGATCGTGGGCCAGTCCGCCGGGGTGATCTTGGGGGGCTTGTCGGCTGCGGGCTTCCCGCTGGCCTTGGACAGCTCCTCGACTCGCCCGGTCAGGCCGGACACCTCCCCCTCCAGGTCAGTGATCCGCGGGAGCGACTGGCCGAGCAGGGTCGCGTTCTCGCTGAGGAGCTCCTCGAAGCGGGCCAGGTCGGCGCGCAGCCGTGCGGCGTCGCGCTGCTGGTCGTCGCGGGCCGCGCGGATCTCCGCGGCGAGGTCGCTGAGCATCTGGTCGCGGCGCGGGCTCGCGGGCCAGGCCGGCGGGCGCGCGGCGTCGTCGCCGGCGGGGGGCGTGGTCATGGTCGCGCTCCGGGTCGGGTCACCATCACCGCAGGATGCCCCGCACGGGTGCGGGGCATCCTGCCGGCGGGCCGATCGCGGCCGGGTGTGGTCGGTTCGGTCACGGCTGTGCGGGCCGGCGTCGTTCGCGGGCCACGCGCCGGTAGCCGGGCTCGAAGCCGACGATGGCGGCGTGACGGCCGAGGCCGTGCACGTAGGCGTGCCAGCGGGGCATGGACGAGATCGTGTGCCCGGACACCACCGGCTCGCGGGTCGGGGTGAACGACGTCGAGTGCGACGACCGGTTCGGCTCGCTCTCGGACTCGCCGCGGGTGATGCGCTGTACCCAGCGTTCCCCGGCCAGGTAGGACAGGGCCTTGAGGTCCTCGGTGTCGGTGACCCCGGGCAGGATCACCTTGGTGGGGAAGTTGTCCCAGATCGTCTTGCCGCGGTCGCGGCCCCAGGTGCTGGCGAACTGCGATAGCGACTGGACGACGGCGCCGACGGTGATGCCCCAGCCGCGGGAGTCGGCCGCCCACTCATCGAGGGGGACCGGGGTGGTGTGGGCGACCTCGTCGAGGACGAAGTTCAGGGTCGGTGAGAGCCGCTCGCCGGGCCGGGTGGCCGCGATGCGCTGCGCCTCGTCGAACACGTACTCGGTGAGCGCGGTCATCAGCGGGGCCAGGCCCTCGTCGCCGGAGCCGCCGACGAGGTAGAGGGTCCCGCGGTGGCGCAGGAACTCCTCCACCTCGAACGAGGAGCCGGGCCGGGGCCGGCAGGCCGCGGCCACGGCCGGGGAGTCCATGAACCCGACACAGCTGGTGACGGTGGCGAAGTAGCCGGTCCGGGTGTTGAGCGTCGCGGCCAGGTGGGTCTGGAAGGTCTCCAGCCAGCCGGCGGGGACCCGCGCGGTGTAGTGCTCCAGGATCCGGACGGGTTCCTTGTCGTCCGGGTTGTTGGCCCAGCGCATCACGTCGAGCATGTCCCGCCCGGCCAGGGCGGCGGCCACCAGGTAGCAGCGCACGATCTCCTGGGCCTTGCGTGCCCAGAAGCTCGCGCGTTCGGTGCCCTCGGCGCCGCCGGCGCCGCGCACCAGCGCCCACGCCCGCCGCCCCGCGACGCCCTGGTCGGTGCACCCGGAGATCGGGTCCCACGCGAAGTCCGAGCCGATCGAGCCCAGCAGCGCCGGGTTGAACACCGCGGTCCCGCCGACCCGCCCGCGCAGCTCCCGGGTCAGCGTCACCAGCTCAGGCTTGGTCGAGGACACGACCGCGGCGCCCGGGGAGTCCAGGACGACGTGGACCAGGAACTGGGTCTTGCCCGAGCCCTGCGGGCCGAGGATCCCGAACCCGCGCGACCACGGCGAGTACACCATCCGCCGCGCCGGCCACCAGCTCGCCGGGGACCAGGACCGGGGCTCCCAGACCCGGCGCAGGTGGCGGGGCCCGGACACCAGGTGCCCTACCTGCCACCCGAACTCCGCCACCGGCGCGTGGGGCCCTCCCGGCGGGGTGGGTGCGACAGCACGGACGCCGCGGTCGCCGGCGGCGGTGGCCAGGTCGTGGCGGTCGAGCCAGCCGGTCGGGCCGCCGAGCTCGCGCCGGAACATCTGAGTCGGCTGGAAGTACCACCAGCGGTGCACGAGGGCGCCACCGCCGAGCGCCACCATCAGGATGTAGCCGGCGTGCGCGGCCGCGCCGACCGCGACCGACCCGCCGCGGAGCACATCGAGCAGGACGGCGACGGTCAGGAACGCGGTGCCGAGGGCGAGTAGCCGACGGTGCAGGTCCCGGACCTCGACCTCGGTGGTGTGTGGGCTGAGCATCGTCATCGACTCCTTGGGTCGCTCATCCGGTGACCCGCGCCGGGTCCGGCGCGGTGTCGACGTGCTGCTGGGCCTGCTGCAGGAGCCGGCGCCCGGTGCGGTCCGAGCAGCCCTCCCGCTCGGCGACCTCGGCCCCGGTCAGTGAGAGCCCGGCCCGGAGCTGGGCCACGGCACGCGCCACCCGGTCGTCCGTCACGTCCTCCACGGCCTCAGCGGTCTCGGCGGCCGGGTCGGTGGGTGCTTCCGCCGGAAGCAGGCTGCGGGGTGCTTCCGGCGGAAGCAGCGGGGCCGCCCGCACGACCGCCAGGCCGTGGTGAGCCCCCGGGCCCGGCCAGGGGGGCGGACACTGTCCGGCCCCGGGGGGAGCGACGTGGGGG
>JAKDNL010000364.1 GCA_030451825.1 Pseudonocardia sp.
GGACGGCGGTCGCTCCGTAGGACTGGAGCGCGGCGCCGATCGACTCGCGGGTGAGCAGGGCGTGGGGCGGGAGCACGATGTGCAGCTGCTCGACGATGCGGGCGAGCTCGTGGGCCAGGCGGAAGTCGACGGCGGCGACCTGGGCGAGGACGCGGAGGTCGGCGGCGAGGCGCTCGCCGAGGGCGAGCTCGGGGGCGACGATCGCGGCGTCGGTGGTGTCGGTGGGCATGGGTTCTCCTGGGATCGGGTGGGCGCCGGTCAGGCCGGGACGGTCGCGGCCTTCATGTAGGCCTCGGGGGCGCCGATCGGGATGCGGATCAGGCGGCCGAGGTGGAAGGAGTCGACGGGGCCGCCGTTGACGCTGCAGAGGGCGAGCGCGGCCTCGTAGGAGACGTCGACCATCACGGCGAGGTCGGCGACGGTCCAGGCGATGCGGGGCGGGGCCTGGTCGCCGCGGGGCAGGCGCGGGGACGGCATGTCAGCTCACCTCTGTGGTCGGGTGGGTCCAGCCCTCGCGCTCGAGCGCGGCGCGGAGCCGGGAGGCGTCGCGGGCGAGGTTCTGGTGGGCGGCGTAGGCGAGCGCGTGCCACGGGAGCGCGGCGGGGCGCAGGGTGTGGAGAGCGCGGGCCACGGCGGTGTCGGCCTCGGTGGGGCGCGGTGCCGGGGTGCTGGTGTTCATCGGCGGCCGTTCGCCATCAGCAGCGTGTTGACGACGAGCTGGATGTTCCGGCTGTCGAGCGAGAGCACGACCTGTTGGAGGTCGACGGCTTCGCCGCCGCCGATGGAGCAGGCGACGGCAAGCACGGCCAGCTCGCTGTCGCTCCCGATCACGGGTGGGCGCCGGTCGTCCTTCCACGCGAGGGCGTCCCAGTCGATGCTGGCCATCGGGGTGCCGGACAGGCAGCTGTTGTCGATGGTGACGAGGGCGAGGAACCCGGGGCTGGTGAGCCAGTGGGAGTGCGCGATCAGCAGCTCGACGGCGGCCATGCCGGGCAGGTAGCCCTCGGCCCATGCGCGTAGGCGGGTGATCAGTTCGACGGTGGTGAGTTCGGCGGCGTTCATGCGGGGATCGCCTCTGCGACCGCCGGGGCGTCGACGGGCTCGACGGCGAACAGCTCGCCGAACGGGACGCCGGGGAAGGTCGCCATGACTCCGGCGATGAACGAGACGCCGAGCGAGCTCTGGCCGTTCAGGGTGCGGGACACGGTAGATGCGGCGACGCCCATGCGCTGGGCGAGCGCGCCGTTGGATGCGAGGCCGGCGGCGGCGCGGACGAGGGCGAGGTTGTCCTCGCGGATTCGGATGGTGGACGGGGTGGGCTTCACGGGCTCCTCCTGCTGCTGGCAAGCAGCGTGCTGCTTGTGTGCAGTGAAGCTAGCGCAAGATGTTGCGTATGCGCAACTCGCTGCGTGTGGACAGACATGGTGCGCACGACCGGATCGTGCCGCCGTTGCGTCTGCGCAACGCCCCGATAGGGCCCGTGCCTGCGCAAAGTTCACACGACCAGCACTCTGCGTGTTGCGTCCGCGCAAGTACGCTACGAACCGTGGCGAACTCGGGTGCATGGGCGGCATGGCTTCGCGGGCAGCTTGCCGAGCGGGAGTGGACGCAGGCGGAGCTCGTGCGGCGCGGCGAGGGCAAGGTGTCGAGTCCCCAGCTGTCGCGATGGCTTGCGGGGCAGACGGCCCCGGAGTGGGAGAGCGTCCGCGACGTGTGCGGCGCGCTCAAGGTGCCAGCGGTGCAGGGCATGATCGCGGCCGGTCTGCTCACAGCGAGTGACGTCGGCGTTACTGTGGTGGAGCGCCCGAGGGTCATCTCAGAGCTGCCGCACCGCGAATTGCTCGACGAGATCGCCCGTCGTCTTGACCAGGGCGCTACTCAGCCGGCGCGCGATCACGACCCACCGCGGGTATCACCCCGGGTCGCGAGGAAGTCCCGTTTCGATCCGAATGTGGAGGGTGAGCAGCAGGCAGCCCGGCGCCGCCATACCTGATTACCGTGCGTGAACGTGGGCCGGATGGTCCTGTAACGGCGGCGGTCGGGCCCACGTATGTAGACCGTGTGAACGAACGCTGCCCATCCCACTCGGACGCGGTCTGCCTCATCGCAGCGCTCCGCCAGGTGCTCGATCAGCACGGCGAGATCACCATCCGCCACGCAGATCTCGATCAAGGGTTGATGGGGCTGACGACGTATCGCGACAACACAGTGGACCTCGCTTCGGACCTGACCGCAGCGGAGTGGCGGTCCACGCTCGCGCACGAGCTCGTCCACCTGACCCGGGGCCCCGTCCCGCGCGCTCTCGCGGCCGTCGAGGAGGTCGCAGTGCAGCGCGTGACGGCGGAGCTGCTCATCCCGCCGGCCGCGGCCCTGGCGCAGCTCGACCGGTCGTGGTCGGATCAGGAGATCCAGACGCTGGCGGCTCGGTACGCCGTCGACCGCGACGTCATCGAGACCGTCCTGGACCCGCCGGCGCTGCCATTTCCGCCCCCCCCCCGGTCCGAGCCCTGAGGAGGCCTCCGGATGTCCGGACGTCAGGCCATGCCGATCGGCACCCACGGGAAGATCACCGTGGCCGAGCTCGGCCCGAAGCTGTACGAGGCGCGCTGTCGGTACCGCGACCCCGACGGCCAGCTGCGGCGCGTGAAGCGGCAGGGCCGCTCGAAGGCGGCCGCGACGAACGCGCTGATGCGGGCGATCTCGGATCGGCGGCACAACGCCGGCTCGTCCGTCACGGGCGCCACGCGGGTGCGCGAGGTGGGGGAGCAGTGGCTGGCCGCGTTCGCGGTGCGCGTCGCGGAGGGCGATCGGTCCCCGAAGACGCTGGAGGCGTACGCGTCGGCGTGGCGGCTGCACGTCGTGCCGGGGCTCGGCGGGCTGCAGCTGCGGGAGGCGACGACCTCGAGGTGCGAGGCGTGGCTGGTGGCGCTGCGGCGCAAGCACGGCCCGTCGACGTGCTCGACGGCCCGGTCGGTGCTCTCCAATGTGCTGGGCTGGGCGGCGCGGATGGACGCGATCGCGACGAACCCGGTGCGGGACCTCTCGCCCATCCCGGGCGCCGGGAGCCGGGTGCGGCAGCCCCGCGCGCTGACGGCTCCGGAGCGGGCCGGTTGGCTCGCGTGGATGGACACCCACGCCGCGCACGACCCGAAGGTGCGCCGGCCCCGGCCGGAGCTACGACACCCGACCGACGAGGTGGTGCGCTCCCGCGCCCTCGGCGACGTGACGCGGTTCCTGCTCGGCACCGGCTGCCGCATCGGCGAGGCCATGGCCGTGTCGTGGGACGAGGTGGACCTGGACGCCGGCACCGTCGCGATCCGCTGGCACCTCGTGCGGGTGAAGGGTGAGGGTCTGCTGCGGATGCCGGGCGCGAAGTCGGACGCGGGTGACCGGCTGCTGCGCCTGCCGAGCTGGTGCACGGCGATGCTCATGGCCCGCCGGACCGACCCGCGGAGCGGCTGGCCGGTGTTCCCCGACAGCCTCGGCGGGTGGCGCGACCCGAACCTCGTGCTCCGCTGGATGCGGTGGAGCCGCGACCAGGCCGGCTACGGCTGGGTGACATCGCACGTGTTCCGGCAGACCGTGATCAACGTGCTCGACGCGGCCGGGCTGCCGACGTCCGAGGTGGCCGACCAGGCCGGGCACGCCAAGATCTCGCAGACCCAGGACTACCTCCAGCGCGGCATCGCGTCGGAACGCGCCGCGGCCGCGCTGGAGGACCTGCTGTAGAAGAGGCGGCGCGGGGCTCGGGAGATCACTCGACCTGGCCCAGCGCCGCCACCGGCAGGCTATCGCACTGCGTGCGTACGAGATCGCGGCGCTCCAGCTCGGCCCACAACATCGCCATCGTCACCTGCTTGCGCCCGGGTTCGTTATTTTTCGGCGGACGGGGGAAGCAGGACTCGCACACGGTCTCTTCACGGAGCGTTGCACGCCGTGGCCTGGGCGAGCGGTCGTACGCCGCGATCTCGGTCCGGCTGCGGAACGACATCGGGCAACCGCACGTCCAGCACGGACGCTCCGCGTCCTCGAACGGACCGACCAACGAACTGATCATCGACAGACAGGTGGTGGGGATCCCGAAGACGCCCATTATGTCCTTGAGCGGCACCCTCGTGCAGTGCCAGTAGAGGTCGCGCAGTGCGGCAACTATTACTCGGGGGGAACGGCTCTCGTAGGCCTCGTCGGCCACGGCTGAGACGGCTGACGTCAAGGCGTCGTGGGCCTCGGCGACGGCAGCCTCAGCGACGACGAGGCACTCCAATGCCGCAGCTACACGATCCGCGCCGGGAGTCGTCATGAATTACTGGCCCCTTTCCGTCCCCTGATCTTCGTTCGGCGATCTTGAAACAGGCTGTTTTGCCTGCTAGATGGTGCCCCCGGCAGGACTCGAACCTGCGACCTAGAGAGTGTTAGCCACTGACCGGGTTCTACCGGCTCTCGCCAAGTCCGACCGTCGTGAGCTGCCCTGATCACCGGCTGTTACCGACTGTGATCCGTTCTGACTCGGTCTCAATATGGCCCCTCGATGGCCTCTGACGGCGTTCATCGCCCGGCGATCCACCAGCGCGTGCCCAAAGGCGTAGGGGAGGAAGCTAGGCCTCGCCGTCCCGGAGGTAGGGCTGAGCCCAGCCGTGCGCCGTGGACTGGTCGACGCCGATGGCGGTGCCGATCCGGGGCCAGGTCCAGCCGCGGCGGCGTAGCTCGGCGGCCACCCGGCCCTCGGCGATCTTCTTCGTCTCGCGGGCCTCGACGACGGCGCGCACGAGGTCGTCGTCGTCGAGTGCGGACAGGTCGTCGAGCGTCGCCATCAGTCGTACCAGCGCATTCAGCACCTCGGGGTGTTCGTCCGCCACGTAGCGGAGCCTAGGGGATCGACCGGGCTTGGATTTTTTCAAGAGCTGTGGTCATACTAGGTCGGCACCTTGGATTTTCCCAAGACCAACACCGAGGGAGACCCCGACCATGCCTGAGCTCTGGGACAACGTGACGGTCGCGCAAGCGCTGCTCGTCGTCACCGCCGTGTGGGTGCTGATGCGCGTGATCGACGCCGCCAGCTACTCGATCCGCCGCCGCCGTGGCCTGCTCACCGGCGACCACTGCGATCACTGCAGCACCGTCGACGTCCTCGACGCGCAGATCACCCACCTGGTCGCTCTGCAGACCGACGCGTACGGCGAGCTGGAGCACATTCGGCGCGCCGTCGAGCAGACGGCCGACGCGGCATGAGGTTCCGCGCGCGCAAGACGTTCCGGTTCGGCCCCTTCTACATGACCCTCACCCAGTCCGGGGGCCGGTCGTTCGGGATCAAGCTCGGCCCGTTCACGCACAACTTCACGCGCCGCACCACGTCGATCGACACGCCAGGCCCGGGCGGCTTCCACCACCAGCACCGGCGGGGTGATCGGTGATGAGCGACAACCGGACCCAGCAGGAGAAGCAGCACGACAAGGTCAGCCCCGGTTCCGGGAGCGGCCGGCAGCAGGACGCGCAGAAGCAGGGCGCGCCCGGGGTGCCGAAGCGATGACGGCGCTGACGTGGAGGGACCTGCTTGACCTGGACTGGGCGATCGAGCGGCTGCTGCTCGACGCAGCCGTTGACGATGAGCCGGCCGTGGCGCCAGACCGGAGTGATCAGTGATGGCCAGCGGGGACCGAGATCTCGTGACCTGGGCAGGGCTCGCCGTCGTCGGGGTGGCCGCCGCGGTCATGTCCTTCACCGCGCTGGCCGAGCTGGCGCGGCTGTGCGGCATCACCGCGACCATCCCGCTCGGGGCGCCCGGCTCTGGCGGCGACGTGGCCGTGGCGTGGCTCCTGCCGGCCACCGTGGACGTGCTCGCCGCGGTGTCGACGAGGGTGTGGCTGCAGCGCCGGGTGGGCGCCGAGGCGCTCGCCTACGCGCGCCGGTCGGCATGGTCGGCGATCGCGGCCACGGTGGTCGGGAACGCCGCCCACGGCGCGCTCGTGCAGTCCGGCGCGACCGGCCCGTGGTGGGCGGCCGTGCTTGTCGGGGCCGTCCCCGCCGTGGCGCTCGGCGCGATGGTGCACCTCGCCGTTCTTGTCGGTCGGGGATCGGACGAGCCGGTCGGCGAGCGCGTAGAGGACCCGTGGTGGGCGCTGCTCGACCGGCTCGGACCGGAGCCGTGGGACCGCGCCATCGTGGCGTGGTCGGACCGGTCAGCGGACTCGGAACAGACCGTACCGAGCCGGGACGAAGCCGACGAGGTGCTGGCCGCTGACCTGCGGTCGGCATGGGCCGACCACCACCGACCGCCATCCCGGCAGGAGGTCATCGAGCGGTACGGCATCGGCGCGACCCGGGCCGCGCGTGTGCGGCAGCTGGCCGAGCAGCCGACCGAGCCGACCACCGGGCCCGTCGAGGCGGTGGCGTGATGGACACCGACAGCCTGTTCGAGGTCGCGATGCTGTTCGCCCCGTTCCTCGCGCTGCTCGCGGTCGGGGTGTGGTCGGTGCTCGCCTGGCCAGGCCTGCTCGCGATCGGCGGCGTGGCGGCGGTGTCGGTGGTTCTCGCCCGCCAGTGGGCGGCGACGAGGAGCACGCGGTGACCGCCCGGGGGTGGCGCGGGGTCGTCGAGGCCTTCCGGGTGGAGCTCGGGCCGCGTTCCCGATCGCGTGCGGCGCGCCCGGCCAGGCGCCGTCGGCCGGGAGGCACGGCGCCGCGCTGCCCGCGCTGCGAGCTGTTCGTGAAGCGCATGTGCCCGGAGCCGTACGCCCCGTGCGGCGTGTGCGTGGGCTGCTGCGACGTCCCGGACGTCCACAAGCCGCCGAAGCGCGAGGACCCGCGGTGAGCACCGGTATGTGGGTGCTCGTCGGCATCGTCGTGCTGCTGCTGCTCATCGCCGTCACGAAGCCGAGCAAGGACCTCGTCGGCGGCCTATTCATGCGCGACCGGAAGGGCCGGATCGTGCTCGTTCTGACACCCACCAGGAAGAGGAGGAGGCGCCGGTGACCAGCGTCGACCTGACCAAGACGGCCACCCCCGATGAGGAGCCGCCGGAGCGGAAGCCGGCCGGTGAGCTGCAGCCGCTGCTCCCGGTGTGGATGCGCGACCGGGCCCAGCTCGTGGACACCACCCGGAAGGCGACCCATCGGGGTGCGCACCGCGCGGCG
>JAKDNL010000365.1 GCA_030451825.1 Pseudonocardia sp.
TTCCCGAGAGCGAGTACGGCGAGTACGTCCGGGCAGTGATCACGCGTCTGCGCGCTCAGCTTGACGACGACCCTGACCGACCCGGCGAACGGCCGTAGGCCGATCGACGAGCGGGACGATTCGTGCTCTCGCCCCTGATCCTGACGACGGTCTCGACAGAAGCGACGTCGGCGAGCATGATCATGCTTGTGGTCGCCGACCGACCGAGAAGGACGCCGAAGTACCGCCTGCTCAAGGTCATCCTCTGGGGCGGCAACCACGCCCTGCGATCGGCCCTGCGGCACGACATCGCACCTCGGGCCTTCGCGCTGCTGGAGACCATCGGGCGGCGAAGCGGGAGGCCCCGCCAGACCCCAGTCGGCAACGGGCTCGAGGGCGACACCTTCTGGCTGATCGCCGCGCACGGCCATCAAGCTGACTTCGTGCGCAACATCGCCAAGGAGCCAGGGGTGCGGGTCAAGGTAGGCGGGACTTGGCGGCGCGGCACGGCGACGACGATGGCGGAGGACGACACGCGGGCCCGCTCCGAGGCTCTGCCCTATCAATGGGACGCGGCGATCGGGCGCGCGATCGCCACCACCCCGCTGACGATACGGATCGACCTTGACGAGCCGTCATCGTGAGTCGCCTCCGTATCGTCGGATCCACCGCACCCGTGCATCAGCACGGTTTCCGCACTGGATAGTCAGGCGACCGTCTCGCAAGTCGGATCTGTCTGCGGGACGGCGGGCGGCTGACGGTCATCGCGGATCGCCCAGCAGCAGCGAGTACATGTACATGTCGCGGCGCTGGTCGCCCACGAGCTCCCAGCTGCGCATCAGGCCCTCGCGCTGGAAGCCCACGCGTTCCGCCGCCTTCCATGAGCCTGCGTTCCAACGGTTCGACGTAGAGCTCGAGACGGGCGAGGCCGAGCTGGGCGAAGCCCGGAGCTGCCGGGCCAGGGTCGCCCCGGTTCAGCGCGCGCCGGCTCAGGACGGTGCTCGGCCGCGCGGCCGTCTCGGGGCGGGCCCGGGTCGTCATCGGGTGTTCCGGAAGGCGTCGGCGTGCTCGGCGGCCCATCGCGCGAAGGTGCGGGCGGGGCGGCCGGTGACCTGTTCGACGGTGGGCAGCACCACCCCGGCCTGCGGCGGTGGGCTGGTCGCCAGCTCGATGCCGAACTCGACGTAGTCCTCGGGGTAGCCGTAGGAGCGCAGCCGCTCACGTTCCTGGTCGACGGTGAGCTGCTCGAACGCGACGGGACACCCGCGGGCCTCGCCGAGTAGTCGTGCCCGCTCGGCGACGGTCAGCGCCTGCGGGCCGGTGAGCGGGTAGCTGCGCCCGGCGTGTCCGTCCTCGGTGAGCGCGACCGCGGCGACCGCGGCGATGTCGGCCTCGTGCACGACCGCGCTGGGCCAGTTCGCGAGCGAGCGCACCGCGTCGTCGGTGCGGACGGCGCCCGCCCATTCCAGGGCGTTGCCCATGAACTCGACGGGGGCGAGCGCGGTGAAGCCGACACCGGCGGTGTGCAGCGCCTCCTGGACCGAGCTCTGCTCCCAGCCGCCGAGCACGCTCATCCGCCGGACCCCGGCGGCGTGGGCGAGCGCGACGATCGCCGGCCCGGTGGTCAGCGGCGCGTCGTCGGCACCGCCGAAGGTGATCAGGTGCACGGCGCTGACCCCGTCGAACATCGCGGCCAGCGTCGAGGGGTCGGTGAGGTCGCCGGCGACGACGTCCACGCCGGCGGGGAGCTTCGCTGCCGCGGGGTTGCGGGTCAGCGCGCGGACCGGGTGCCCGGCCTCGGTGAGCTGGGTGACGAGGTGGCGGCCGACGGTGCCGGTGGCGCCGGTGACGAGGATGGTCATGATCGGGGTCCTCTCGTTGCGGGGGTGACCTTGCGGGGTCAGTCGGCGCTGCGGTTCATGACGCGCACGCCGAGCACGAGGCCGCCGGCGGCGGTGAGCAGGGCGGCGAGCCACCCGCCGGCGACGGCGGGGGCGGTGAGGTCGCCGGCGAACAGGGCGCGCTCGGCGTCGACGACGTAGGCCAGCGGATTGACCGTCGCGGCGGCCTGCATCCAGCCCGGGCCGGTCTCCAGTGGGAGGAGCATCCCGGAGAGGATCATCAACGGGAAGATCACTGTCTGGTGCACGACCCAGAACATCCAGTCCTGCTTGCGGACGACGGTGGCCAGCGCGTTGCTGAGGGCACCGAGGCCGATGCCGAGCACTGCGAGCAGGGCCAGGCCGACCAGTGCGCCGAGGGCGTGGAGCTGGAACCCGAAGGGGATCATGACGGCGATCAGGACGATGGCCTGCCCGGCGAGGGGGACGAGCTCCTTGAGGGAGCGCCCGATCAGCAGCGAGGGGCGGGACAGGGGTGTGACGAGCATCCGCTCGTGTGCGCCGGTCTGGAATTCATAGAGCAGGTTCGAGCCGGTGGTCGCGGTTCCGAACAGCGTCGACATCACGAGGATCGCCGGCACGAACCACTGCCACACGTTGCCGCCCAGGACGTCGGCCCCGCCGAGGGAACCGGCCAGCAGCGGACCGAACAGGGCGAGGAACACCAGCGGCTGCACCAGGCTGAAGACCAACGAGAACGGGTCGCGCAGCACAGGTCGCAACTCGCGGACCATCACGATCCCGGTGTCCCGCACCAGTCCGGAGAGCGCGTTGCGGGAGATCGGGGATGTCGCGACCGTGGCCGGGCTCGCGGTGCCGGGTTGGGTCAGGGTGCTCATGCTGCGTCCTTCTGCTCGGTCTCGGTCGGGTCGGTGGCGGTGCTCTCACGCAGGCTGCGTCCGGTGAGGGCGAGGAAGACGTCGTCGAGGGTGGGCCGGTCGAGCTGCGCTGTGCGGATGCCGACACCGGTGTCGCGGGCGGCGCCCAGCAGCTCGGGCAGCGCGCCGGGCCCGTCGGCGACCCGTGCGGTCACCGTCTCGCCATCGACGGCGACCTCACGGGCGCCGAGGACGCGGGCGAGGAGCCGGGCGGTCGCGGCGGGGTCGGCGGCGGTGAGGGTGACCCGGTCGCCGGCGAGGCGGGCCTTGAGCGCGTCGGGGCTGTCGTCGGCGATCACCCGCCCGTGGTCGACGACCACGACGCGCTCGGCCATCGCGTCGGCCTCGTCGAGGTAGTGGGTGGTGAGCACGATCGTCATGTGGTGGGCGGCTCGCATCGCCGCGATGTGCTGCCACAGGTTCGCGCGGTTGTGCGGGTCCAGGCCGGTGGAGGGCTCGTCGAGGAACAGCAGCGACGGTGCGTGCACCAAGCCCATCGCGACGTCGAGGCGGCGGCGCTGCCCACCGGACAGGTCGGAGACCCTGCGGGTGCCAAGCTCGGTCAGGTCCAGGCTCTCCAACAGCTCATCCGCCCTCCGGCCGGCGACGCGACGGTCCAGGCCGTAGACCAGGCCCTGCGTGTACAGCTCGTCGCGGGGCCGCTGGGCGTGCCCGGCGCCGTTGCCCTGCCCGACGTAGCCGATCCGGCGCCGGACCGCGGCGGGCTCCGCGACGACGTCGTGCCCGGCGACCGTCGCGGTGCCCGACGTCGGCGGGATCAGGGTGGTGAGCATGCGCATGGTGGTGGTCTTGCCGGCGCCGTTGGGGCCCAGCACCGCCACCAGCTCGTCGGGGGCGACGTCGAGGTCGATGCCACAGACCGCGTGCACGGTCCGGCCGCGGCCGACCACGAAGTCCTTGACGAGCGAACGGGTGCGGATCACGGGGGGTCCTCCGGGTGCGATCGAGTCCTTCTCGCTGGGATGGGTTCACCCTCGCCGCATTACCGGTCAGGTCTTGTCCGGAATCGGGGATAATCTCCGTCTCATGTCGACGAGCGCGCGGATGCTGCAGCTGCTCGCGCTGCTGCAGACCCACCGGTACTGGTCCGGGACCGAGCTCGCGGCGCGCCTGGAGGTCAGCGACCGCACGCTGCGCCGCGACGTCGACCGGCTGCGTGACCTCGGCTACCCGGTCAACGCCGGCCGCGGAGTGGGTGGGGGCTACCAGCTCGCCGCCGGTGCCGCGCTGCCGCCGCTGGTCGTCGACGACGAGGAGGCCGTCGCGATCGCCGTCGGGCTGCAGGCCGCCGCGCACGGCTCGATCGCGGGCATCGAGGACTCCTCGGTGCGCGCGCTGACCAAGGTCGTGCAGGTGCTGCCGCCGCGGCTGCGCCGCCGGGTGGACAGCCTGCGCACGATGACCGTGCCCGCGTCCTGGAACGGCGGCGGGCGCTCCGAGCAGGTCATCGACTCCGGTGCCCTCACCACCGTCGCGCAGGCGTGCCGCGACGCCGAGGCCCTCCAGTTCGGCTACACCGCCAAGGGCGGTGAGCAGACCACCCGCCACGTCGAGCCGCACCGGCTGGTGTCGCTGGGCCGCCGCTGGTACCTCGTCGGCTACGACCTCACCCGCCACGACTGGCGCAGCTTCCGCCTCGACCGGGTGAGCGAGCCGCGTCGCACCGGCGCCCGGTTCCGCCCCCGGCAGCTCCCCGCCGAGGACGCCGCGGCATTCGTGCGCGCCGGCATCGCGAACGTGCCCACCCGTTACGCGGTCGAGGCCATCGTGCACGCTCCCGCGGACGTGGTCCGCGCCGAGCTCGGCCGCTGGGGCACCATCGCCGAGATCGACCACCGCAGCTGCCGTCTCCGCATGGCCGTCGACACCCTCGACTGGCCCGCGATGGCCCTCGGCGCGATCGGCGCCGACTTCGACATCCTCACACCACCGGAGTTCACCGACTACGTCCGGGACTGGAGCCGCCGCTTCGCGCGCGCCGCCACGCCCTGACCGCAGGCAACAGAACCGGCGGCGCACGGGCCATCAGCTCGACAACCGCCGCCCGCCGGCCCGGACCGCGGCTTGGCCGTCGGGACGCGTCGCGGAATGCCGGTCGGCCTTCGAGAGCGCCGAAGGTCGCCCTATTCCCGCCGGCGGTTCTGCCGCCTCCTTCCTGGTGGTGAGGTGCCAGTCGCGCAAAACAGGTCGATCCACTGCGGAGTGGACAGGTTCTTGGGTAACGCGTTCGGCGCGATCCGTTGGGTCCGAAGCCACCCGCGCGCGTCGCTCGTGCTCGCGAAGGCACCGGCCCGGTAGAGGATGTCCGCCAGGCCGCGGCCTGGACCGGTGAAGACGCGGTGAGCGAAGCCCTGGAACGTCGGGCGGTGCTGTACCGGCAGCAGCGGGTCGCTGCGTCGGGCCAGGACGAGCACGCCGCCGTCGACACCCGGGTGCGGTCGGAACGCAGCCGCGGGCACGCGTCCGTGGAGCTCGAAGTTGAACCACGGCGACCACTGGGCCGTCATCAGCGTAGCGCCTCCCACCCCGGCACGTCGACGTGCGACCTCCCACTGGACGAGCAGGACGGCGTCGGTCCAACAGGGTGCGTGCAGGACGTGGCGCAATATCGCCGTGGTCTGATGGAAGGGCAGGTTCCCCACCAGGACGTGGGGCGGGCTGGGCAATCGGTACCGCAGGAAGTCCGCGTTGACCACCTGGACCGATGCGTCCACCCGGGTCGACAGCCAGGTCGCGAGCCGCGGGTCGATCTCGACGGCGGTCAGGGGGCGCTGCAGCTGCTGCAGGGGCAGCGTGAGGGCGCCGTCCCCAGGGCCGATCTCGACGATCGGTCCGTGCGTGCCGGCCATCAGGTCGACAATCGCCCGGACGACGGCCTGGTCGATGAGGAAGTTCTGGCCGTGCTCATGCCGGCCGTGCTGGTACAAGGGCACAGTGCTCGCTCCGGTTCCGCAGGGAGGCCGGGCAGCACGAAATGGCCGCCCGGCCCGTGGACCTGAGGACGGCGGAGCTCACCGAGGATGTGAGGAGGGTGCGCGCCGCCGTCAGGGGCGGCGCAGCCTTATCGAGGCGATGCCTGTGCATGACACGGGAGCGGACGCTACGTCACCGACGCCAACGTGCGCATTCCCCTTGCTGGCGGGGGCGAGCCGGATCAGCTTCGCCGACAGCCCTGCGCAGCGCGTACCGCAAGCCGATCGGCCAGCGGGACGACCTCCGTGATGGCCTCGGCCGGCTCACCCGCCGCTGGCAACGATGAAGTCGAGCAGGTCGCGCCCGGTGCTGGTCGGGGCTGGCTCGCCCAGGGCGAGTGGGTGGAATGTTGCCGGGGCGGCGATGGCCGTGGCGGTGAGGTTGAGGTCGAGCCCGGCAGGAAGCTGGCCGGTATCCACGGCGCTGCGCAGTAGTTCCATCACGCGGCGGTGCCGGGGTGCGATCAGTCGCGAGCGGTACTGGTCGCCGATCTCCTCGTCGACGAGCAGCCGGGCGGCGATGAACGGCCAGGCCGGCCCGGCGCTGGTGTCGACGAACTCGCGGTAGAGGGCGTCGAGCAGGTTGCGCAGGTCACCGCGAGCGCGCCCCGGCCGGAGCCGACGTCTGCACCGGCTGCGGACCTCACGCGATGGGTTCGCATCCCGTGCGACGAGGTCACGATTCTCCAAGACCAGGGCCCCGGGATGCGCAACACTGGCCGCATGACCACGACCACCGGCACTGCCGCTGTCCCGTCCGTCTGGCCGACGGTGGCATACCGGGACGAACCCGGGGCTCTCCGATTCCTGACCGAGGCGTTCGGGTTTACCGAACGCGCGGTGTATCGCGACGGTGATCAGCTCGTCCATGTCGAGCTGACCTGGTCCGGCCCGGACGGGACCGTCGTCGGTGGGATCATGTTCGGCTCCATTGATGAGACCGACCCTGACCTCCCACCGTACGGCCGCACGTCTGTGCACGTCGTCACGGACGATCCAGACAGCCTCCATGACCGCGCCGTCGCGGCCGGCGCGGTGCTGGTCCGACCGTTGGAGGACACCGAGTACGGCAGCCGCGCGTTCGTCGTGCGCGACCCGGAGGGCAACATCTGGAGCTTCGGGACCTGGTACGAGAAGTAGCTGGCGGCGATCCGCCCACCGTCGGCCCGGCGGCCGCTGACGCACGCTGATCGGCCTGGCCGGCTCCGTCCCGTCGTCGGTCCTCCCTGCCCACCGGGGCACCAGACAGAGCCACCGCAGCCTCGACATGGACATCCGGCTCGGCCTCGCCGCGGCCCCGGCGGTCGTCCCGTCAGCGGATCCGTCAGCGGGTCACGTCGCTCCCAGCTTCGTAGGCGCAGCTGATTCGGTG
>JAKDNL010000938.1 GCA_030451825.1 Pseudonocardia sp.
GCACCCACTCGGTGGGGTGGACGTAGAACGCGCCCCCGGACTGGGTGTCGTAGCCGAGGCGGGCGCCGATGGCGGGGACGCCGTTGGAG
The DNA here is from genome assembly GCA_030451825.1 of Pseudonocardia sp. Taxonomy (GTDB): domain Bacteria; phylum Actinomycetota; class Actinomycetes; order Mycobacteriales; family Pseudonocardiaceae; genus Pseudonocardia. Next base: position 90 of record JAKDNL010000938.1, read on the forward strand.
GCCAGCAGCGGGAACAGCCCACCGATCTCGGAGGTGGTGGCCCGGTAGGTCGGGGCCCGGCGCGACGCGTCGACCGCGGACCAGCCGCGGCCGGCCTCGCGGTGGCCCTGGCGCGGCGCGCTGGCCTGGTTGACCCGTTCCTTCCCGCCCCGCCGACGCCGGCCACCGGTGTCGTCGTCGGCGGGCTCGGGTACCGGCGGCGGGGTCGTCGGGATCCCGGACAGGTCGGTGAACTGCGAGAGCAGCGTGCCGGCCGGGCGGGGCTCGGGCCGGGTGCGCTTGCCGGGGTGCCAGATGCGGCTCATGAGTCGAAGGCCCTCTTCAGTCGGGGCAGCCCGATCCCGACCGGGAGCGCGGCCGCGACGAACGCCGAGTCCTGCGCGAGTTCGAGGCGCAGCAGCCGGAACCGGCCCGAGGAGTCGTTCTCCAGCCGTGCGGCGTGGTCTTCGAGGTTCCAGTCCGAAGGCACGGTCAGCGAGCTCGCCACGGTGAACCGGACCAGGGCGTGCCCGGCGGCGACGGCGGCCTCCTGCTCGCGGGCCCCGCCCTGGCGGCGGGTGTCCATCGCGGTGGTGTTGAACCCGCGGGCGGCCTTCGCGTCGACCATCACGTTGTTGCGGAACCGGTTGGAGCGCACCTCGCGGGCGGCCGCGGCTTGGGTCAGGATCTCGTAGTGGATCTGCAGGGTGCGGCGCTCCCCGGCGGTCCGGACCGCGAGCAGCGGCCCGAGTGACCCGAAGATCGTGCCCGACTCGGGGGGCTGCACCGAGTAGGAGACCGTGGAGAACCCGTCATGGTGATAGGCGCGCGCGGAGGGGATCGGGGCGAGCGCGGGGCCGGCCTGGGAGATCGGCAGCCCGACGATGCCGTCCGGGTCCGGGCGGGTCAGATGCTGGTAGCTCAGCCCGGCGGCGGCCGCCGGGTTGAACCCGGTCTTGATTGCTTCGGCGACTCCGCTGGAGGTCAGCCAGGTCACGGACCGCACCCCGAGGCCGCGCAGGCTGTCGGTGACCCCCTCGAGGAGGCGGTAGAGGGCATACGCGCGGCCGGCGACACCGCCGCCGGCGGCCTTGGCCGGGCGGCGCAGGGACTCCTCGGTACCGGAGACGGTCACGAACAACTCCGTCCGAACCGAGACCGAGGCGACGTCGCGGTCGATCTCGGCGGTGACCCGCCGCGCCAGCGCGGGCGCGTCGGGCTGTTCGTGCCGGGCCCGCCACACCGCGTACTCGGTGCCGTCGTCGGGCACGGTCCGCACCAGCAGGGAGATGCGGTCGACGACCTCGCGGTGCCCGATCCCGACCAGCATCGACCCCAGCCGGGAGGCGAGGCGTTCGCACTCGTCCTCGGAGAGCATCCCGACCCCGGTGTGGGTCAGTTTCGCCGTCGCGCCCCAGCGGCCCTCGCCGGTGTCGTGGATCAGGCACAGCCGGGACCCGTGGAACTCCGGGCCGTCGGGGAACTCCAGTCGGCTCAGCACGCCGGGAAGGTCCGGTTCGTCACGGCCGCCGGCCAGGCCGGCGGCGGCGCGGGATTGCCACGGTGACCAGCGCATCAGCACTCCTAGTTGGA
>JAKDNL010000366.1 GCA_030451825.1 Pseudonocardia sp.
CTCATGGTCAACGTGACAACAGGGCTCTCGGATGACGTTCGGACAACGCTGTGGTGACCATGGAGGACATCTATGGCGGAGCCGCCGCGGGTGTCGGCGTCGACCTGATGGACCGCGCTGGGCGCTTACGGACGGGTCCGCTCGGTCCACTTCGCACAGGTTCGGGCGTCGTCGCACAGGTTCGTCCCTGTGCGAGGACGCAGTTTCCTCTGCGAAGTCGAGCCGCCACCCGCGGCCGGCTGAGCGGGTTACGATCCGACGAATGATCGTCACGGCCTTTCCCGACATCGACCCGTCCCGGGTCACCACCACGATCACCGACGGCGTCGCCGACGTCCGGCTCGCCCGCCCGGACAAGCGCAACGCGCTCGACGCGGACATGTTCGCGGCGATCGTGCACACCGGCGAGGCCCTGCGGACCGCACCCGGCGTCCGGGTCGTGGTGCTCTCCGGCGACGGCCCGGACTTCTGCGCCGGGCTGGACTTCGGCGCGTTCGCGGCCATGCGGTCCGGGGAGCGGATGTCGGCCTCGGTGACGCTCCCGCCGTCCGACGGCCCGGCGAAGGTGACCGGGCAGCTCGCCGTGCACGTGTGGGCAGCGGTCCCGGTGCCGGTGATCGCCGCCGTGCAGGGCAACGCGCTCGGCGGAGGGCTGCAGATCGCGCTCGGCGCCGACATCCGGCTCGTGCACCCGGACGCCGTGCTGTCGGTGCTGGAGATCCGCTGGGGGCTGATCCCGGACATGACCGGCTCCCAGCTGCTGCCCGAGCTGGTCGGCCGCGACGTGGCCAAGGAGCTGGTACTGACCGGACGGCGGGTGAGCGGCACCGAGGCCGTCGCGCTCGGCCTGGGCACCCGCGTCGAGGACGACCCGCGCGCCGCGGCACTGGCCATGGCCGCCGAGATCGCCAGGCAGAGCCCGCACGCGGTGCGCGCGGCCAAGCGGCTGCTCGACGGCGCCGGACGCCAGGATCTGGAGACCGGCTTCGCCGCCGAGCAGGACGAGATCGGCGCGCTGATCGGCAGCCCGAACCAGGTCGAGGCGGTGACGGCCCGCTTCGAACAACGCGCCCCGCAGTTCACCGACCCGTAGCCCCCCGTGCGCGGATATCGCTGCCCTGGCAACGATTTCCGCGCACGAGGGCGCTAGCCCAGTTGGACGAGGAACGCGACCTCGCCGGGGGCGTACCAGGCCAGGTCGTGGTCCTCGGCCTCGCCGACCAGGAACTCCGCGTCCAGGTCGCCGAGGTCGGCCTTGTCCACCGCGCCCGCGGCCTCGCGCACGGCGTGCTCGGCCTCGGGCAGGTCGACGTGCACGGCGGCGATCTGTTCCATCCCGATCGCACCGGTGACCCGCACGGCGCCGTCGTCGAGATCCGGGCGCAGCGTGACCTCGGTGTCGGCGGCGACGACCACCCGCCGGGCGGGAGTGTCGGTCTCCCCCAGCCCGAACTCCACCGACAGCAGCCGCAGCGACGCGCGCGCGGCCTCGCTCATCGCCGCGTACTCCAGCTCCTCGTCGTCCCCGGCGACGTAGGACTCGCGCAGCTTCGGGGTGAGCGCGAACGCAGTGCCGCCGAGCGGCTCGAACTTTCCGGTCGACACCATCCGCGTGAGCATCGGCCAGGTGGCCGGCAGGTAGATCCGCACTGGGTACTCCAGGGTTCGAGGGTTCTGCGCTCAGGTACGGAGCGTGCCGAGTAGCTCATCGAGCGACTCCCGCACCATCCCGGCCAGGACGTCCAGGTCTTCCATCGCGTCCCGGTCCCCGTTGAGACCGTAGTAGACGCCGCCGTCGTAGCTGGTCAGACCGATCGCGACGGCCTGGCCCTTGGCCAGCGGCACGACCGGGAACATCTCCAGCATCCGTGCCCCGGCCGCGTAGAGCGGGAACTGCGGGCCCGGCACGTTCGTCACGACCAGGTTGAAGATGTGCCGCGACATGACGCTGGCCGCCCGCGCGCCGAGAGCGTGCAGCGTCGGCGGGGCGAACCCGCCGATCCGCACGAGCGTGTCCGCGCCCACCGAGCGTCCGGTGTCGGTGTGCTCGCGCATCGCGTGCGTGACCTGGTGCAGCCGCACCAGCGGGCTCGGCTCGCCGACCGGCAGATCGACCAGGAACGAGGCCACCCGGTTGCCGAGCGACCCGCCCGCCGCGGAGCTGGGCACGTCGCCCTCGCCGCGCACCGACAGCGGCACCATCGCCCGCACCGAGGACGACCCGACGACCGGCTCGCCGCGGGAGAGCAGCCAGTTCCGCAGCGCACCGGAGATCACGGCGAGCACGACGTCGTTGACGTCGCACCCGTAGGCGCTGCGGACCTTGCGGTAGTCCTCCAGGTCGGTGCGCGCGACCGCGAACCGGCGCTGGGTGGAGATCTCGGCGTTCAACGGCAGGCCGGGCGCGCGACGGCTGGCGGTGCGCGCCATCGTGAAGATCTTCCCGGCCGCGCCGACCACCTTCGTCGCGGTCGCCATCGCGTCGCCGGCCGCGGCGCGGACGTTGTCCACCACCTCGCCGGGTCGGGTGACGGCCTCGCCGAGCGCGTCGAGCACGAGCTGGCCGTCGGAGGGCTCCGGGCGCGGCATCCACAGCTCGTCCGGGACGTCGCGGGGATCGGCGGAGACGTCCAGGATCACCTGCCCGATGTCGATCGCGGAGATCCCGTCGACCATCGCCTGGTGGGTCTTGGTGAGCACCGCGATCCGGCCCGTCTCGCCCGGGCCCGACGGCTCCAGGTTCTCGATCAGGTACATCTCCCACAGCGGGCGGGTGTGGTCCAGCGGGCGCGACATCAGGCGCGCGACCAGCTCGGTGAGCTGATCCGCGCTGCCCGGGTGCGGCAGGGCGGAACGCCGCACGTGGTAGGCGATGTCGAACTCGGCGTCGTCCACCCACACCGGGCGGGCCAGGTTGCCCGGGACGCCGCGGACCTTCTGCCGGTAGCGCGGCACCAGCGCGATCCGCTGCTCGATCAGCTCGACCAGCCGGTCGTAGTCGAACCCGGTCTTCGGGCTCTGGAAGATGGCGACCCCGCCGACGTGCATCGGGGTCGTGGACTCCTCCAGGTAGAGGAACGAGGCGTCGAGCGCGGAGAGCCGGGACGGCATGGTCGTGATCCTACGTGCGGCGTCGGAGATCCTCAGTGGGCGTGCGAGGCTGCTCCGCGTGGCAGAACCCGCGCACCCCGGCCCGACGTCGCCGAAGGACCGCTTCGTGACCGTGTACGGACGCAAGCCGGTGCTCGAAGCGCTGGCCGACCCGGACCTGCAGGTGGACAAGGTCATCCTGGCCGACACCGTCCGCGGCGGGTCGGCTCGCGAGATCGAGGACGCGTGCCGGGTCCGGGGCGTCGAGCTGCAGCGGGCCGGCGCGCACCGGGTGAAGGTGCTGGCCGGCAACGGGCGCCACGACCAGGGAGTGCTCGCCGACGTGGTCGCACCGCGGATGGCGCCGCTGCCGGTGTTCCTGTCCGACCTGGGATCGCGGCGCGGTGCGTCGGTGCTGGTGCTGGACCGGGTGACGAACCCGTCCAACGTCGGGATGCTGCTGCGCAGCGCCACCGCGGCCGGCCTGGACGGGGTGCTGCTCCCCCGCCACGGGGTTCCCGCGATCGACCCGCTGGTCGTGAAGGCCTCGGCCGGGGTCGCGTTCGGCGCGCCGGTGCTGCGTGCGGCGACCGCCGAGCAGGGCGTGGGTCAGCTCCGCGAGGCCGGGTTCGCCGTCTACGGCCTGGCCGCGGGCGGCGAGTCGCTGATGGACGCCGAGCTGGGCCACCGGGTGGCGCTGGTGCTGGGCAACGAGACCGACGGCCTGTCCGAGCCGGTCGCCGCGCAGTGCGACGGCATCCTGTCCATCCCGATGTTCGGCGGGGTGGAGAGCCTCAACGTCGCCAGCGCCGGCGCCGTCGCGGCCTACGAGCTGTTGCGGCGCCGCTGACGGCGGCCTCACACGGGTTCGTCCCGCCGCACACACCGTGCACCCTGTGTGAGGAGTGCCGAAGGCATGTGAGCCGGCCGGCAGCGCACCATCTCGGACCTAGGGTGGGGTCATGGTGCAGCGCAGGTTCCCCCGCCCCGCCGAGCTGGCCCCGCTGCTGCGGCCGGCCCCGTTCCTCCGCGACGCCGCGGCGCGCCGGCTGGCCCGGGCCACGAGCATCCACGACCTGCGCGAGATCGCCCGCCGGCGCACACCGCGCGCGGTGTTCGACTACACCGACGGCGCGGCCGAGGACGAGCGCAGCCTGCGTCGCGCCCGCGAGGTGTGGGGATCGGTCGAGTTCACCCCATCCGTGCTGCGCGATGTGTCGTCGGTGGACCTGGCCCGCGACATCCTCGGGAAGCGCTCGGCGCTGCCGTTCGCGCTGGCCCCGACCGGTTTCACCCGGATGATGGGCACCGAGGGCGAGCGCGCGGTGGCCCCGGTGGCCCGCGACGCGGGCATCCCCTACGCGCTGTCCACGATGGGGACGACGACGATCGAGGACACCGCCGCGGCCGCGCCGGACGGGCGGCACTGGTTCCAGCTCTACCTCTGGCGCGACCGCAGCGTGGCCAAGGACCTGGTGGCCCGCGCCGAGGCCGCCGGCTACGACACGCTGATACTCACCGTCGACACCCCGGTCGGCGGCAACCGGCGCCGCGACGTGCACAACGGCCTGTCGGTACCGCCGGCGCTGAGCCTGAAGACGTTCCTCGACGGCGCGCGGCACCCGCACTGGTGGTTCGACCTGCTCACCACCGAGCCGCTGACCTTCGCCAGCCTCGAGTCCAGCGACGGCACCGTCGCCGACCTGATCAACCGGGTGTTCGACCCGGCGCTGACCATGGACGACGTGACCTGGCTGCGCGAGACCTGGCCGGGAAAGCTCGTCGTCAAGGGCATCCAGAGCGTGGCCGACGCCCGCCGGGTGACCGACGCCGGCGCGGACGCGGTGCTGCTGTCCAACCACGGCGGGCGCCAGCTCGACCGGGCGCCGGTCCCCGCGGAGCTGATCGAGCCGGTCTGCCACGAGCTCGGCGACGACGCTGAGGTGCTCGTCGACACCGGGATCATGCACGGCGGCGACGTCGTGGCGGCCGTCGCGCTGGGCGCACGGGCCGCCCTGGTCGGGCGCGCCTACCTCTACGGGCTGATGGCCGGCGGGCAGCTCGGAGTACTCCGTTCGGTCGAGATCCTCACCGCCGAGATCGAGCGGACGATGCAGCTCATCGGCGTGACGAGGGTCGACGACCTACGACCGCACCACGCACGCCTTCGACCGAACGGGGGAACGCCTGAGCCTGCGGGGGATTGACCGAGGGTCCACTATGGCTCGCATGGGTTTCCTGGACAAGGCCAAGGAACTGCTCGGCCAGCACGACGACAAGGTCGATCAGGGACTGAACAAGGCCGGCGACGCGGCAAAGCAGAAGTTCGCCGGCCACGACGAGCAGATCGACAAGGTGACGGGCATGGCCCGTGACAAGACGGGTGAGGGCGACACCACCCAGCAGGGCGGACCGCCGCCCGGGGAGGGTCAGGCGCCCCCGCCGCCTCCGGGACAGGCGCCGCCGCCGCCCCCGCAGCAGTAGGTAGCCCGCGCCACCTAGGCGCTGGACCATCGACGGCGCCGTTCGCACACCTCGCGACCGGCGCCGTTGTCGTCGGGGCCGCGATGTCCTGCGGGCCCGCGTTCCCGTGCGGCGCCGCGTTCCCCAGGGCCTCCTGTGCCTGCGGGGCCGCGTGTGGTGTGTCGCGCCGAGTTCCGAGGGGAGACGGGCCCTCAGGTGGGGTCGGCCGGGACGCCGAGGAGTGTCTCCAGCTCGGCGACGGTGCTCCGCGCGTCGTCGTGCCGGACACCGATCGCACCGGCGGCGACCGCCCCCCGGACGTTGACCGGGATGTCGTCGACGACGACGCACCGTCCGGGCGGGAGGCCGAGTTCCGACGCCGCGGCGGCGAACGCCTCCGGCGAGGGCTTGCGGGCCCCGCGCACGGCGCCGAGCAGCACCAGGTCGAACACGTCGTGGCACTCGTCCGGCACGGCGTGCCCTCCGGAGAACACAGCCGTCCGGATCCCGGCCGCCCGCGCACGCCGGGCGTAGTCGAGGACCAGCACACCCTCGTCCAGCACGCCGCCGTAGTCGACGATCAGCCCACCCGGGCGCTCGGTGTCCGCCACACCGGCGACGCTACCCGTGTCGGACCCCAGATCCTGGGTCACCGCGGCCAGGACCGCGACGAGGTAGTCGCGGATGATCCGCTCGTGTTCCGGCGGCGGGTGCGGCATCTGCCCCCGGAACTCGGCCGCGACCTCGGTGAACACCGCGCGCAGGTGCGCCCGCCCGTCGTCGGTGATCGACAGGCGGACGATGCGACGGTCCGAAAGGTCGCGCTCGCGCCCGATCCGGCCCTCCCGCTCGAGGGCGTCCAGTACCGGGGTCAGGGTGGCGGGGGTGATCCCGATCCGCCCGGCGAGCTCGCGTTGGGACAGGCCGTCGGCGTCCCCGAGCACACCGAGCACGCTGACCGCGGTACCGGTGGCCCCGTGCCGGCCAACGGTGCGGCGGTAGTGGTTCTGCACCGCCCCACCCACCCGGGAGACGAGCCTGCCCAGCGGCATGTGCTCCGGCCGGGACTCGAAGAACGGATCGCTCACGGCGACTACCGTACGTCGACGAACAGTTCGTAGCACAATCGTATGGTGACGAACTACCTCTGATCGGCGGCCGCCCCGGGCCGGCGGGCGACGCTGGACCGGTGACCGCCGCGCCCCTCACCCGTGTCCCGGCCGACCCGTGCCCTGTCGCGGATCCGCCGCTCCCGGTGCCCGTGCCCCGGCGGCCCCGACTGCGCGCGCCGGGCCACGAACCCGAGCCCCTGGCCGCCGGAGCGTCGCATCCGCGCCGTCACGAGTGGTCCGGGATGCCCACCGACACCGGGGCGCCCTGCCGGACAGGCGGAGCGTCGACGTCGGCCCGGGGAACAGCGCACCGCGCGGAGCCCGTCACGGGCGCCGACCCGTGTTCGGCCGACGGCCACCCGGGCTCGGCCGACCACCCCGCCCGCCCGCCGGGTGGCCCGGGCCGGGGCACCGGAGCGGGGCGGGGCACGGCCCCGACCGGCCCCGC
>JAKDNL010000939.1 GCA_030451825.1 Pseudonocardia sp.
GGGATTCCGGGCGGGGTCGGCCCGTCCGGAGTCGGCGCCGTGGGCCGGGTGACGGTGTCGGCCTGGGTCTGCCCGGTAACGGCGCTCTGCTGCGTAGCCGGGGTCTGTGTCGCCTCGGGGATCTGTGCCGCGGCCGGAGTCTGTGCCACGGCCGGGACCTGGGGCGCGGCCGGGACCTGGGGCGCGGCCGGTGTCTGGGGGAGAGCAGGCGCCTGCGGAGCGGCCGGGATCGCGGGAGTGGCCGGGTTCTGCGCGACCGGGTTCTGTGGCGTCACGTCCTGTGGCGTCAGGTCTTGAGGCGTCACGTTCTGGGACGGCCCGTCCTGGGTCTTCGGGGCGGCGGCCTGCTGCGCGCCGGTGACCGCGTCGGCCGGAGCGTCCGGCGCGTCACCGGTCTCCTCGTCGGGGTCCGGTGTGGACGACGCCGTCTCGTCGTCGCCGCCGAGCAGCATGTCGAAGAGGCTGTCGAGCGGCCCGTCGGACGGGCTCGCGACGCTGCTGGTGTGGGTGGGCTCGGCGCTCGCCACGCCGGCTCCGCACACACCCAGCGTGCCGATCATGAAGGTCAGAGCGAGTGACGTAGTGACTCGGGATCGCACGATTTCTCCAGGTGGCGACGGGGTGGGACGGCGCAGAGCATGCTGATGACCTGCGGCTGAGCGCCAGAGCCCCTTTCGGGGAGGACCTCGCACGCCGGCCCGGACCGTCGACGCTTCGCGACATCCCCGTCAGCACAAGCCCGGATCGGGGGACCTCGTACGGGTGGTCGCCGGCCGATGTGGGGGAGTCGGACCCCGCTCGACACCCGACCAGGGGTGGCCTGCGGTGCCGCTGTCACTCGTCGGCGTGGAGTCGTCGTCACCGCCACCCGTTCGAGGACGACGTGACCGGATGTGAGCGATCAAGCTCCTGAACGTGACGGTCGGTCACCGACCTGTGAGAGGCGGGACCCACGTGACACAGGTGCCCCACCCGTCACGCACCGCGACCAGAGGTGGGAGAAGAACCCGTTGTCGTTGGACGAGAGCTCCACTCGTACGCCCGGGTTGGACGAAGGCTCCGCTCGTGCAGCTGCTGCGGGGAGGGGGCCTGCGGGTACGCGGCACCGGTGCGCCGTGCGCGTGCGCGCTCGCGTGTGCGCGCGCGGAACAGCACTGGACGTAGACGATCTCGCTGGGTAGCGTCCGGGCTGGTTGCAGTCGTGTCTTCCCTCGATCGCCGAGAAGCGTCCGTGGAAAGTGTGACGGTGGTTTCCGGTGCTCGGCACGCGATGTCGGCAGCCGGTTTCCGCGCAGCCTCCGGCCGTTCCAACGTCGGCCGGATCCGTTCCATGTGTGGGAGAACAAGTTATGCCGCAGGGCACCGTCAAGTGGTTCAACGCCGAGAAGGGCTTCGGCTTCATCGCCACCGACGACAACGGACCGGACGTGTTCGTGCACTACTCGGCCATCGATGCGACCGGATTCCGGACGCTCGAGGAGAACCAGCGCGTCGACTTCGAGTCCAGCCAGGGTCAGAAGGGACCGCAGGCCGACTCGGTCCGCGTCATCTGAGGCCGTGACGCCTGAGCAGGCGTCCGGGCGCTGCCCGTTCTGAACTCCGCCGGTGCCGGCGGCCCACCCCGGGCGCCCGCCCCCGGATTTGCCGGGTACCGGGGCCC
>JAKDNL010000367.1 GCA_030451825.1 Pseudonocardia sp.
CGACCCGGACGCGGCGATGCACTACCTGGCCCGCATGATCGTCGCGGGGGAGGACGCGCGGTTCATCGCGCGCAGGCTGATGGTGCACGCCAGCGAGGACATCGGGCTCGCCGACCCGACCGCGCTGCCCGCCGCCACCGCGGCCGCCCAGGTGGTGGCGCTCGTCGGGATGCCCGAGGCCCGGATCGCGCTCGCCCAGGTCACGCTGCACCTGGCCACCGCGCCGAAGTCCAACGCCGTGATCACCGCGATCGACGCCGCCATGTCCGACGTGCGCTCCGGCGCCGTCGGATCGGTCCCGGCGCACCTGCGCGACGGGCACTACACCGGCGCGGAGAAGCTCGGCAACGCGGTGGGCTACCGCTACCCGCACAGCTCCCCGGACGGCGTGCTCACCCAGCAGTACCCGCCGGACGACCTGGTCGGCCGTGACTACTACGTCCCCACCACCCACGGCAACGAACGCACCCTGTCCGAGCGGGTCCCCAAGCTGCGCCGGGCCGTCCGCGGCCGCTGACCCGCGGCGATCACGCCTCGGGCCATCCCGGTGCCCGGCCGAACAGGGCCAGGGACCGCGACCAGGCATCGGCCGGGTCGGGCGGTGTCAGCGCCGGTGCGAACGCCGCGCCGGGAGCGAGCCGCTCGAGGCCTGCCGCGCCGGCATCGCCGAGGTCGAGGCCGAGCAGCTGGCGGAGCTGTCTCCCGACGAGCGGGAGACCTTCCGGCGCACGCTCGACGGTCTGGCCGATCGGCTCGCAGGCCCGCGCCTCTAGAACACCGCCGCCCCGACACCTACCAACCCGGTTCGGCGGGCACTCATGGTGCTTTCGTTCGGCGTAGCGACACCGAAGCTCCACGAGTCCGGGCGGTGAGCGAGTCGGAACGGGGGTGGTTCGGAGCTTCCGCCGGCTGAACACCGTGTGACCCGACGAGAAAACCCGCGCACCGATCGGTGAGGGCTTGACAAGAGTTGGACAATAAAAAGTCGGCGCGTTTCTCTTGAGGTGAAGGGGAAAGCACCGAACCTATTACAAGGATAGACGCTGTGAGGGGCCTGTGTCAATTCAGGGGTACGACGAGGAATTGTGGTCGGAGCGGAAACACCTGGCCGGGCTCTACGCGCGACTCGACGCCGAGCGCGCTCGGGCGCAGGGGGAGTACGACGCGGCGCTGGCCGGTACCGGCGGGACACCCATGGAACGCGATGTCCGGGTGCGCGCGTCGGCCAAGGAGGTCACGCGTCTCAAGGTCGCGGACAACGGGCTGTGCTTCGGCCGGATGGACGCGATGTCGGGGGAGATCTCCTACATCGGCCGGATCGGGCTGTTCGACCAGGAGAACGACTACGAACCGGTGCTGCTGGACTGGCGGGCCCCGGCGTCGCGGCCGTTCTACGTCGCCACCGGGGCGAACCCGGAGGGCATGCGCCGGCGCCGCCAGTTCCACACCCGCGGCCGGCGGCTGGTCGATCTCACCGACGAGGTGCTCGGCGGGACCGGTGAGCACGATCCGGCAGCCGAGCAGGGCGACGCGGCGCTGCTGGCGGCGGTGAACGCGCCCCGCGGTGACGGGATGCGCGACATCGTGGCCACGATCCAGGCCGAGCAGGACGAGATCATCCGGCTCGACCACCCGGGCGTCCTGGTGCTCGAGGGCGGCCCGGGCACCGGCAAGACCGTGGTGGCGCTGCACCGCGTCGCGTACCTGCTCTACACCCAGCGGGAGCGGATGGAACGCCACGGCGTGCTCGTGGTCGGGCCCAACCCGGCGTTCCTGGACCACATCGGCCGCGTCCTGCCGTCGCTGGGCGAGTCCGACGTGGTGTTCATGACCACCGGCGACCTCGTGCCCGGCCTGCACGCCGTCGCCGAGGACGCCCCGGCGGCCGCGCGGCTCAAGGGCTCGCGGCAGATCCTCGACGTGCTCGCGGCGGCGATCGCGGACCGGCAGCGGCTCCCGGAGAGCCCGCTGCCGATCGAGCTCGCGGACACGACGGTGCGGATCGACGCCGGGACCGCGGAGTGGGCCCGGGACGAGGCCCGGGCGAGCGGGCTGCCGCACAACGAGGCCCGCGCGGCGTTCACCGAGATCGTCACCTACGTGCTCACCGAGCGGGCGGCGGCCCGGATCGGCCGGGGCTGGCTGACGCGGTCCGACCGCGACGCGTGGGCCGATCTGCGGGCGGATCTGACGAAGGAGCTCGCGCAGCACGAGGCGTTCACCGCCGTGCTCGACCAGCTCTGGCCGATGCTGACGCCGCAGACGCTGCTGGCGTCGCTCTACACCTCGCCGGCACGGCTGCGGGCGGCCGGTGCGGACCCGTCGCTGGCCCGTGCCGACGGCGAGGCCTGGACGGTCTCGGACGTGCCGCTGCTCGACGAGCTGGTCGATCTGCTGGGCCGTGACCCGGCGGCCGAGGAGGCGGCGCGCCACGCCGCCGAACGGGAGGTGGCGGCCGAGACCGAGTACGCCGCCGGCGTGATGGAGATCCTGACGCTGGACCGGGAGGAGCTCGACGAGGACATCGGGGTGGCCGTCGGGGACCTGACCCACCACCAGAACCTGGCCGACCGCTTCGTCGAGGTCGACACCCGGGAGCTCGCCGAACGCGCCGCCGCGGACCGGGACTGGACCTACCGCCACGTCGTCGTCGACGAGGCCCAGGAACTGTCCGAGATGGACTGGCGGGTGCTGATGCGCCGGTGTCCAGGGCGGTCGTTCACCGTGGTCGGCGACCTGGCCCAGCGCCGGTCGCCTGCCGGGGCGACGTCCTGGGCGGCGATGCTGGAGCCGTACGTACCGGGCCGCTGGGTGTACCGGTCGCTGTCGGTGAACTACCGCACCCCGGCCGAGATCATGAACGTCGCGGCCGCGCTGCTCGCCGAGTTCGCGCCCGGGGTCGCGCCGCCGGAGTCGGTCCGCGCGTGCGGCGTCGCGCCGTGGTCGCGCCGGGTCCCCGACACCCACCTGGCAGACGACGACCTGGCCGCCGTCGTCGAGGCGTTCGTGGCCGACGAGGCGGGGCGCGCGGGCACCAGCGTCGTGATCGGGCCACCGGGGACGCCGGGCGCGGTGCCGGCGTCGGAGACGAAGGGTCTGGAGTTCGACGCCGTCCTGGTCGTGGAACCGGGACGGATCCTCGCCGACGGCCCGCACGGCGCGGCCGACCTCTACGTCGCGCTCACCCGCGCCACCCAGCGCCTCGGCGTCGTGCACCGGGACCCGCTGCCTCAGGCACTGTCCGGGCTGACCGACACCGGGACGCCGGCCCCGGTGGGGAAGCGGCCGGGGTAGCGGCTCAGCCCGTCTTCAGCGACAGCCCCATCGCCGACAGGGCCGTGCCGATGGGGGTGAAGTAGCTGGTGCAGCCGTTGCCGCCGGCGCCGGTGTGCACGCCCTGGGCCTGCCCGTCCGAGGTGATGTACGGCCCGCCGGAGTCGCCCTCCTTCGCGCACGTGCTCACCGCGGTCAGCCCCCTCTGCTGCTGCCCGTCGAAGTTCACCGTGACGTCCTTGCGGTCCACCGGGCCACAGCTGCGTCCGCTGGTGGAGCCGGTGAGACACACCGACGAGCCGACCGGGGCCGCGCGCGAGCCGGTCACGGTCGTGCCGCCGACCGTCGGGCTCAGCGTCCAGTCCCCGGTCACCGGGATCGCGCCGACGTCGGTGCTCCCGCCGGCGGTGCGGGCCCCGGAGCCGACGGTGCTCTGGTCCGCGCCGGAGTACCAGGTCGACGAGTCGCGGGTGCAGTGGCCTGCGGTGAGCAGCCAGCCGGTCGAGCCGTCGGTCGTGGCGAAGCCGGCGGTGCAGCGCTTGGAGCCGTCACTGACCGTGTCCCCGCCGCCGATCGCGGCCTGCCGGCGGGGAGCGGCCGGGACCGTCTCGATCCGGACCGCCGACGGGTCCAGCCCGGCCAGCAGCTCGGTCACCGGGAAGCCCGGTGCGCCGTCGACCTCGGAGACGACGAGCTGCTGGGTCGTCTCGTCGACGCCGAACGCGGCCAGCGACGCGGGCATCCCGGTCGCGGTCCGCTCGGTGAGCGCGCGCAGTGCCGCCGACGGGTCGCGGCGCGGGCCGTCCCGGACCACCGGCGTCGCGCCCAGCGCGGCGAGGGCGGGGGCCAGCGCGGGCTCCCAGGTACCGACCATGAGCCGGCCGGGGGCGGCGGCGGAGGCGGCGGAGGCGGCGGGCTCGAACCAGATCCCGGCCAGTGCCCCGCCTGCGGTCTCGGTCACCGCGGGGACGAGAGCCGAGGCCGCGGCCTCGCTCAGCCCGTCGAGCGGGAGCGCGGGAGCGGCGACGGCCGGGGCGGCGACGGCCACGGTCCCGGCGACCGTCCCGGCGACGGCCAGGGCGCCGGCGAGCAGGGCGAGAGCGGTGCGGCGAGGCCGATGTGGGCGGCGCAGGTCCACGGAGAGTCCTTACGGGGGTGCGAGGAGGTCGGTAACCGGCTCAACGAGGCTGCTCTGTTCAGGTCACGCACGGGGGTGGGTCACCACGGTCGAGTGACGCTGGGGCGTCGCCACGGACGCCGCGCCGCGGTCGAACGGCGGTTTCCACTGGACCGGACGGCATACCGCAAATTGTGCATATGCATTGACCGCCGGGCGTCACCTGACCAGGGTTGATCCCAGGCCGGAACAGGGCCGGGATCCGGACCCACCGATCCCGGCGGGGCCACCGGGGGGCGCCGGACGCGCGATTCCCGGCGGACACCGTCACGCCGCTCCGGCTCCGAGAGTCCACCAGTTGCGCCACCGAGACGCCGTGTCGAACACGGGGTGTGTTCGGCGACGTCGGAACACGGTGCGTAGCGGCGCGCCGGAGGGGCGTTGGGCGATGTTCGTCGTGCAGAGCGCAGTCGACACCGAGCAGGTCGAGACGTCCGTGGAGCCGCCGGCGATGCCGGCCACCCGCGAGGACGACCTGCTGTCGCCGGAGATGCTGCGCGCCGCCGTGGCCGGTGACCCGGATGCCGTCGCTGCCCTGCTGGGCCGCATCCAGCCCCAGGTGCAGCGCTTCTGCCGCGCCCGCCTCGGCCGCCGCGAGACCACGATGGGCTCGGCGGACGACGTCGCCCAGGACGTGTGCATGGCCGTGCTGGGCGTCCTGCCCGACTACCGCTTCGCCGGCGTCTCGTTCCGCGCGTTCGTGTTCGGCATCGCCCGGCACAAGATCGCGGACGCGTTCCGGGCGATGGCGCGCAACCGCTGCGACGCCGTCGAGGAGCTCCCGGAGCGCACCAGCACAGACCACGGCCCGGAGCAGATGGTGCTCGAGGCCGAGCGCAACGGTCGTCTCGAACAGCTACTCTCGGTGCTCGGCCCGCGCCAGGTGGAGATCCTGACGTTGCGCATCGCGGTCGGTCTCAGCGCCGAGGAGACGGCGTCGGCGCTGGACTCCACGCCCGGTGCGGTCCGCGTCGCGCAGCACCGGGCGCTGCAGCGGCTGCGCCGCGAACTCACGGAGCGCGCTCACCGCCGCGACGCCACCGCCGGCACGTCGGTCGTCCCCGCGTCGACCGTCCCCGCGTCGACCGTCCCCGCGTCGACCGTCCCCGCGTCGACCGTCCCCGAGTACCGGATCCCGGCCCCACGTCCCGCGACCGAGCGGGTCGCCGTCGCGGTCTGAGCGCCTCTCGTGGCGGGTCCCCGACCCGCTCTGCACCAGGACGTGGCAGCGGCGGTAACCTGGGTACCGATCTCCACGCGCGTGGCGATGGAGGTGTCGAGTCCCGCGCCCGCCGTACAGTGATCGCCTTCTTCGCGCTCGCCGTACCCGTCACGAGAGTCCCTTCCGGTGCAGACCCACGAGATCGTCCGCCGCTTCACCGCCCACTTCGAGAAGACCGGCCACACGTCGGTACCCAGCGCGTCGCTGATCCTCGAGGACCCGAACCTGCTGTTCGTCAACGCGGGAATGGTGCAGTTCAAGCCCTACTTCCTCGGTGACGTCCCGGCGCCGTACCCGCGCGCGACCTCGATCCAGAAGTGCGTGCGCACCCCGGACATCGACGAGGTCGGCAAGACCACCAGGCACAACACGTTCTTCCAGATGGCGGGCAACTTCTCGTTCGGCGACTACTTCAAGCGCGGCGCGATCGAGCGCGCCTGGGCGCTGGTCACCGGCTCCCAGGACGACGGCGGCTACGGCTTCGACCCGGAGCGGGTCTGGGTCACGGTGTTCGAGACCGACGACGAGGCGATCGCACTGTGGCGCGAGATCGCCGGGCTGCCCGAGGAGCGCATCCAGCGCCGCGACGGCGAGGACAACTACTGGGACATGGGCGTGCCCGGTCCCGGCGGGCCCTGCTCGGAGATCTACTACGACCGCGGCCCGGAGTACGGCGTCGAGGGCGGCCCGGTCGCCGACGAGGACCGCTACGTCGAGATCTGGAACCTCGTGTTCATGCAGGACGAGCGCGGCGAGCTGTCCCCGAAGAAGGGGCACGCCCCGGTCGGGGAGCTGCCGCACAAGAACATCGACACCGGCATGGGCGTCGAGCGGGTCGCGTTCCTGCTGCAGGGCGTGGACAACGTCTACGAGACCGACCTGGTCCGCCCGGTGATCGCCCGCGCCGAGGAGTTCTCCGGCAAGCGCTACGGCGCGGGTGGTCCGGGTGGCGACGAGGACGACATCCGCTTCCGGGTGATCGCCGACCACGCCCGCTCCGGCGTGATGATCGTCGGCGACGGCGTGACGCCCGGCAACGAGGGCCGCGGCTACGTGCTGCGCCGGCTGCTGCGCCGGATCGTGCGCTCGGCCCGCCTGCTCGGCATCACCGAGCCGGTGCTCGGCGCGTTCGCCGAGGTCGTGCGCGATGCCATGTCCCCGACGTACCCGGAGCTGGCGTCGGACTTCGAGCGGATCTCCGCGGTCATCCGGGCCGAGGAGGAGACGTTCCTGGCGACGCTCTCGGCCGGGTCGCGGATCTTCGACACGGCCGTCGAGGAGACGAAGCGGGCCGGTGGCACGACGCTGGCCGGGGACCAGGCGTTCGCGCTGCACGACACCTACGGCTTCCCGATCGACCTCACGCTGGAGATGGCCGCCGAG
>JAKDNL010000368.1 GCA_030451825.1 Pseudonocardia sp.
CAGCTCGGCGGCGCCGAGCGCGACGGCGTACTTCGGGTGGGTGTCGACGACGATCGGGCGGCCCAGCTCGTCGGAGATCATGCGGGCGACGAGCGGGATGCGCGACGACCCGCCGACCAGCAGTACCGCGGTGAGCTCGCCGGGGTCGACCTGTGCCGAGCGCAACGTGCGGGTGAGCGCCCCGATGGTGGACTCCACCTGGGCGCGGATCATGTCCTCGAACTCGGAGGTGGTCAGCCGGACGTCGAAGTGTCGGTGCGGCAGGAACACCGGGATCGTGGTCTCGCTGTCGATCGAGAGCGCCTCCTTGGCCAGGACGCAGTCCTGGCGCAACCGGGCCATCGCCACCGAGGTCTGCAGGTCACCCATGTCCAGCTCGGCGAGCGCGCCGCCGGCGTTGTAGTTGACGTGGGACAGGACGGCCTCATCGAAGTCGACACCGCCGAGCCGTTCGATGCCCTCGGGGGTACCGAGGATCTCGATGTCGTCGTGGCGTTTGCGCAGGACGGTGGCGTCGAACGTGCCACCGCCGAGGTCGTAGACGGCGACGACGTCACCGTCGTCGAGGCGGCGGGAGTCCGCGTAGTGCGCGGCGGCGGCCTCCGGTTCGGTGACCATGCGCGGCGCGCCCGACCGCCCGGTGCTCAGCCCGGCGAGGTCGGGCACCTCCTCGAACAGCTCCCGGCGGTACGGGCCCCAGTTCGCGGGGTGGGTCAGCACGACACGTGAGGGCGGCTCGCCCTCGGTCTCCGCCACCCGGTCGACGACGTCGCGCAGGACGGTCCCGAGCAGCGCGGTCACGGCGTACGGGGCCCCACCGAGGATCACCGGCGTGGGGTCGCCGAGGCGGCGTTTGAACTCCCGGCCGACACGGTCGGGGCTGCTGACGGCGCGGCGGATCGCGGCGTCGCCGGTGACCATCGTCCCGTCCTCGCGGGCGTAGACGGCGGCCGGCGAGACGACGCTGCGATCGCCGAGGGTGAACATCTCGACCTGCGCGTCCTGGGCGACGGCCGCGGCGACGAACGTCGTGCCGAGGTCGACACCCAAGCAGTAGGACACGGCGAAACCTCCCGACACGAGACCCGGTGTGGGCATGAGATCGTTGTGGATCGTCGAGCGTTACCGACCGAGATGTCCCGCTCCGCGCAAGGGTGACAGCCCTACCCCCCGCTGGGGAACACACCCTTTCTCCACGGTGCCCCGGGGGGCCAGGCTGCACCGATGACGCTCGATCCCCCGCGGTGCACCGGCGAGACGGCGGGGGGACCCGCGGACGACCGCCGCGTCGGGTGGCAGCAGTGGTCGCGCCGGCGTCACCTCGAACGACGGCTGCACGACGGCGCCGCGCTGCGGATCTCGGCGCTGGCCCTGCAGCTCGGGTTGTTCCGGCACCGGATCCCGGAGGGCGAGGCGGATCTGAACCGGTCGATCGACGACCTGCAGGACGAGCTGCACGGCGTGCTCCAGGAGCTGCGCGAGGTCGCCGGAGAGATCTACCCGGCACTGCTCGACGAGGCCGGGCTCGGCCCGGCGCTGCGCGAGCAGGCCGGCCGGCTCGACGCCGCGGTCACGATCACGGCCCCGGACGAGCGGTTCGGCCCGGCCGCGGAGGGCGCTGCGTACTTCGCGCTGATCGCCTGTCTGGAGACGCTACCGCCCGGCGGTGCCCCGGTGACCGTGTCCGCGCGGCGTGCCGACGACGCGCTGCTCGTGGTCGTCACCGGGGCGGACCCCGGGCACGCCGAGCACTTCCGCGACGGCGCCCATCCGCTGGGCGGCACCGTCGACGTCGAGGCCGGCCCGCGGCCCGGCACCGGCACGATCACTGCGAGGTTCCCGTGCGGGTAGCACTGGCCGAGGACGGCGCCCTGTTCCGCGAGGGGTTGCTGATGCTGCTGCAGGCGGCCGGGCACGACGTCGTCGGCTGCACGGCGGGCGGCGACGAGCTGGTCGCCCTGCTGGCCAGGGAGTCCGCCGACGTCGCGATCCTCGACATCCGGATGCCGCCCGAACCGGACGGCGGCCTGGTGACCGCGGAGCGGCTGCGGGCCACCCACCCGGACATGGGGTTGCTGTTCCTGTCGCACTACGCCGAGTCGCACTACCTGATGCGCATCCTGGAGATCGGGACCGATGCGATCGGCTACCGGCTCAAGGAGAAGGTCGGCAGCGTGGACGTGCTGACCGACACGCTGACCCGGATCGGCGCCGGCGAGATCGTGATCGAGCCGGTGCTGGCGAAACGGCTGGTGGAACGGCCCCGCGGGGAGCGCAAGGACGCCGTCGCCGCGCTCACCGAACGCGAGCTCGACGTGCTGCGGCTGATGGCGGAGGGCCGGTCGAACAACGGGATCGCGGGCCAGCTGTTCGTCACGCCGAAGGCGGTGGAGAAGCACATCGCGAACATCTTCGGCAAGCTCGGCCTGCACACCGACACCTCCGAGCACCACCGGCGGGTGCTGGCGGTGCTGACCTATCTGCGTTCCCGGGACAACGGCGGCTGAGCCCCCAGGATTGACGATCCAGGCTTGGCTGCGATCCGCGCGCGCAATAGCGTTGCGCTGCTCGGATCCGGGCGGGTGGTGGGCGATGGATCGGACGATCGCGGCACGGCTGCTGCGCCTGCTCATCGTGGGGGCCGGCGTGGTGGCGGTCTTCACCGTGCTCGTCGGCGGCCTCGCGCCGCTGCTCGGCCCGGAGCAGGCCGCGGCGCTGCTGCCGTTCGCGGTCGCGGCCGTCCTCACGGCGGGTCTCGGGGCGGTGCTGCCGCGGATCGACCGCTGGGTGCAACGCCGGACCCACCACCGCACGAGCACGCCGTACTCGGCGCTCGCGGAGGCCGCCGCCCGGATCCGGGCGGGCACGCTCGCCGAGGCGCTCCCCGGGCTGGCGCAGGTGCTCGCCGAGGGCACCGGGGCACAGCGCGCCGTGCTGTGGCTCACGGTCGAGGACAGGCTGGTCAGCGCCGCGGTCCACCCGCCCGGCGACGACGGCCCGGTCACCGTGGAGAACCTCGCGGTCCTGCTCGCGCGTCCGGACACCGACCACGTCGTGCCGGTGCTCGACGGGCCGGCCCTGCGCGCGGCGCTGGCGATCGGCAAGCCGGGTGCCCCGATCACGCCGGCCGACCTGCAGCTCATGGCCGACATCGCGAACGGGGCCGGGTCGCTTTTGCGCGAGGTGCAGCGGGGCACCGAGCTCGAGCAGCGCGTCCGCCGGGCGGACGAGCTGGCCGGCGAGCTCGCGCGGTCGCGGCAACGGCTGAGCCGGGCCCGCGACGTCGAGCGGCGGCGCCTGGTCGGCGAGCTCTCGCACGCCACCGCGGACCGGCTGACGGCGCTGCGCGGCGAGTTCGAGCGCGCGATCACCGAGCTCGCCTCCGGCGACGTGCCGGCCGGGCAGGTGCGGGCGACGCTGCACCGGGCCCGGGCCGGGCTCGACGAGCTGCTGGAACGGTTCCGGTCGATCGCCCGCGGCATCTATCCGGCGGTGCTGCGCGACCAGGGACCGGCCGGGGCCCTCGACGAGCTGGTGGCCGACCTGCCCCGGCCGGTGCGGATCGACGCCGAGCTGGACCGGCGCCTCGACTGGGAGATCGAGTCCGGCATCTACTACCTGACGGCCTCCGCCCTGGCGCACCTCGCCGTCGGTCCGCGGGACCCGGCGCTGCACGTACGGCTCGCGCTCGGCGGCGGACGGCTCTCGGCCCGGATCGAGGACCCCGCACCCGGCGCGGACCCCGACGACCTGCGGGCGGCGCTCGCGATCGACGCCGAGCGCCTCGCCGCCCTGGGTGGCGAGCTGGAGCTCACGCGGGACGACGCCGGGACGGTCCTGCACGCGTGGCTCCCGGACCGGCTCGAGCCGCTGGTCGACGGGCCCGGCACACGCGGGGACCACATCACACGCGGGGACACGGTGCGATGAACCGGGGGCGGCTCGCCACCGTCGGCTACGTCGCGGTGCTCGCGGCCACCGCGACGGTCTCGCTCGGGTGGCTCGCCGCCGGCCTGGTCGTAGCCGCACCGCGCAGCGGACCGCTCGATCAGGCGGTGCTCGACTACGCGGGCAGCGTGCTCAACCTGGCCATCGCCGCGGTGCTGCTGCGCACCGGCGGGCGCTCGTGGCCGCTGCGCCTGCTGGTCGTCGCGATGATCGGCTCGGCCGGGGCGTTCAACCTGCAGGCCCACGCCGCCGCGGTGACCGTGCAGGGCGCGACCGGGCTCCCCGTCGCGGGGCTGCACCAGGTGGTGCTGCACGCCGTCGCCTGCGCCGCCTACGTCCTCGCGCTGCTGGTGTTCCCGCGGGCGCCGCGGTGGGCCGGGTGGCGTGGCTCGACCGCCCGGCTGATGGTCGCGACCGCGGCCGGGGGCCTGCTCGTCGTGGGGTTCGGGACGGCGCTGCTCCCACACACGATCAGCTGCATCCTGTTCTTCGGCTTCGGTGTCCCGATCGCGGGGCTCGTCGTGCTGGGGCCCCGCGTCCGGCGGGCCGCCACCGGCGGGCAGCGCACGCAGGCACGTCTGCTGCTCTGCGCGCTGGCCGCGACGTTCGCGACGGCCGCCGTGCTCGCCGCCGTCACGCTCGTGCTCGCCGGGCTGGGCCAGCCCGGCCTGACGCTCGTCGACCCGACGGAGCACGCGGGCACCGCCGCCGGTACGCCGACCGCGCTGCTGTTCTGGTTCTCCCGGCTCGCGTCGGCGGCGATCGCGGTCGCGGCGCTGGTGGCCACCACCGGGGGTTCGCGGCTGTGGACGGCCGAGCGGGTGTTCAGCCGGGGGCTCGCCGCCACGCTCGTCGCCGCGCTCACCGGGGGCCTCTACGCGGTGGTGCGCGCGGCCCTCGGCGCGCCCGCGGAGACCGGGATCGCGGCGATCGGGCTGTCCGCGCTGGCCGCCGTGCCGGTCGCGCTCGTCGTCACGCCGCTCTACCTGCGCGTGGAGAACCTGGTGGACCGGCTGCTCTACGGGACCCGGCCGACGCCCTACAGCGTGCTGGCCGGGGTCGCGGCGCTGTCCCGGACGGCGGCGGGCGACGCTCCCGACCTGGCGCGGGCGGCCGAGGCGGTCGGCCGCGGTCTCGGCGCGAGCCTGTGCCGGTTGACCGTGCACCGGCCCGGCCTGCGTGACCGCACCTACGCCTGGTCCGCCGCGGGCGACGGGGCGGACGGCGGTGTCCACGGCGAGGTGGACGGCGGGCCGGACGACGACCTGGTCACGGTGGGCGTGCGCCACGGCGGCGAGGAGCTCGGCGAGATCGCCGTCGACCGCGCCGCCGTCGCCGGGCTGAACGCGCAGCGCCGGCACCTGCTCACCGACATCGCCGACAGCCTGGGAGTGGTGCTGCAGGCGAGCCGGTCGGGCATCGAGCTCGAGCGCCAGCTCCGGGCGGCCGTCGCGCACGGGGAGAGGATCGCGGTGGCCCGGCGCGAGACGGTCGCCGAGATGGACGGCGAGCGACGCCGGATCGAGCGCGACCTGCACGACGGCGCGCAGCACCATCTCGTCACGCTGGGGCTCACGCTCGGCCTGGTCGAGCACCAGGTCGAGACGGCACAGTTCGACCAGGCCAGGGATCGGCTGGATCATCTCCTGGCCCAGATCGACGTCACCGAGGCGGTGCTGGCCGAGACCGCGACCGGGGTCTCCTCGGCCCTGCTAGCCGAGCAGGGTCTCATCGCCGCCCTGACCGCCGCGCTGTCCGGCGCGGACCCGCCGATCACGCTCGACGACGACGGGGTCACTCCGGCGCGCCGCTACCCGGCCGAGATCGGCGACACCGCCTACTTCTGCTGCTTGGAGGCGGTCAACAACGCCCGCAAGCACGCGCCCGGCGCACCGGTGACGATCAGCATCGCCGAGCTCGACGGACGGCTGCGGATGACGGTGCGCGACACCGGCCCGGGCTTCACCCCCGATCCGATCCCCGGCATCGGGATCCCCACGTCGGCGGGGCGCGGGATGCGCAACGTCAGGGCGCGGCTGGCCGCGGTCGGGGGCACGTTCGCGATCGACTCCGCGCCGGGGGCGGGTACGACGGTGGAGTGGACGCTCCCTCTGCCCGCGGACGCCGGTGGCGGTGACAGTGGCGGCGACGGCAGTAGCGACGGCGACGGCGACGGCGACGGCAGTGGCGGCGGTGGCAGTGGTGGCAGTGGCGGCGGTGGCAGTGGCGGCGGTGGCAGTGGTGGCAGTGGCGGCGGTGGCAGTGGCGGCGGCGCTGGCGCTGGCGGGGAGAACGGCGCCGGTCCGCTGCGGGAGCGGATGCGTGACCTCGTGCGGTCCGCGGCGCGGATCTACGACGGCACCGACCGCGCCGCGGAGATCGACGCGATCGCGGCCCGGCTGGACACTCCGGACCCTGCGGCGGGCTCGGACGTGCACGCGGTACGTAGCGCCCTGGTCGCGGTCGAGGACGTCGTCGCGACCTCACCACCGGCCGGGGACGCGACGCACCGGCTGCGCTACGAACTCGAGCGCCTGCGGTCGGGGGCGCACGAGCTCACCGAGCTCGACCTCGCCGACGTCCTGCGCACCGGCGACGTCGCGCTGCCCGACGAGCTGCGGCGCTCGGCCGAGCGGCTGCTGGGCACGGCCGGCGCCGGCGCCCGGGTCCGGCTGGGGCTGACCGAGCAGGCAGACCCGGACGAGGTGCGCCTCGCGGCCGCCGCGGAGCTGGCCCGGTGGCAGCGGTGGGCGGCGCACCCGGCGTCGACCGGGAACGTACGCGACGTCGCGCATGTCGTGGTCCGGACCTGCGAGCACCTGGTCGCCGACACCCGGGCGGACTGAGAGCAACCGGCACATGATGCGCTGGTGGGGACCGGTGACCGGTCTGCCCACCTCGACCGGCCCTGCCGACGGTAGCGATCACGAGCGGGCCCCTCGGGCCGACGGTCGCGACGGACGACTCGCTCGAGGCAGCGCCGTCTCACCCCTACGACCCCGCCACCGGCGCTTTCCATGGTCAACGGGGCACCACGGCTCTCAGCGCCCCGTTCGACAGCACTGGTGCCCCGTTGACCATGGTGAGGGGCACGTGATGTCCCCGGA
>JAKDNL010000369.1 GCA_030451825.1 Pseudonocardia sp.
CTGGGGGGCGGGCCCCCGCGCCCACCCCGCTCGGGGGGGCCCCCCCGCGGCTCACCCCGCCGGGGGGGGTTTAGGGCTGACCAACCTGTGATAACCGCGCACGAGGGCCAGTGACATCAGATCGGCCGATTCTCGATATCATCGCCGGATGAAGCAGCTCATCGCGCGTATCGACGACGATCTGCACCGCCGGCTCAAGGAGCGGGCCGCCGAGCAGGGCCGCTCGCTGAACGATCTGATCAGCAGCGTCCTCGCGGCGGCGGTGGCGGACGACTCGGCGTCGATCAGACACCGCATCGAGACCTCCGGCCTGCGGGTGTTCCCGCCGCAGCCGAGCGTGCCGGTCGACCGCAGCACGGTCATCGAACGGCTGCGGGGTTCCGGCGCGCCCGTCAGCGAGGCGTTGTCGGCCGAGCGGGACAGCTGATGAGCCTGTACTACACCGACACCTCGGCGCTGATCCGCTGCTACTTTCCGGACGAACCCGAGCACGCCGAGCTGAATGCCGCGCTCCTCGGCAGGGCCGAACCGGTCGTCACCAGTGAGCTGACCCGGCTGGAGATGCACAGCACCGTGGCCGCCGCACACCGTGCCGGTCGGGTGACCGACCCGGACTCGCTTCTGGCCGTCATCGACACCGACTGCAGCCAGGACGGGCCCGTCACCCTGCTCCGGATGGAGCCGGATGTCGTGTTCGCCGAGGCCACCAGGCTGGTGGCCCGGTACCCGCTGCGCAGCCTGGACGCCCTGCATCTGGCCGTGGCCAGGACGACCGCGGCCGAGCTGGCCGGGGGCGAGCCGGTCGTCCTGGTCACCCGCGACCACCGCCAGGCGGCCGCGGCACGGGAGCTGGGCATGGCGGTGGAGTAGTCGAGCTCGTGCGGAAGCCGTCGCCAGGGCGACGACTTCCGCACGGTCGGGCTACCGGGGTGCCCGCAGGGCGGCGGCGAACCACTCGAACGCCGGCACCGACGGCTCCCGCGCCGGCCAGCCGTTGAGCGTGCCGAGCAGGGCCCAGTAGCGCTCCACCCTCCGGTCCGAGAACGTGTCGATCGTGTCGGCCAGCTCGGCGCGGGCCGCCGCGTCCAGGCCCGCGACGCCACCGATCCGCTCCAGCACCGCCGCGGCCCCGGGCGAGGCCGGGTCGATGCCGGCCTCCAGGGCGGCACCCGCGTGCTCCTGTACCGCGGCCGGGTCGGCCCCCATCTGCGGTGCGGCGGCATCGGATCCGGCGACGGCCATCTCCCGGCAGCGCGCCCGGAACGCCGGGTCGCTCACCAGGTCGGCCAGCTCCACCCAGGCCTGCACCTGCTCGGTACTGGGGTCGTCGGGCAGCTCGGTCGGCAGCGAGCGCATCGACGTGGCGATGCCGGCGCCCGGCGCGTTCGGGTCGGTGTCGGCGAACACCTCCGCCACGAAGTCGTCGATCATCTGCTGCCGCTGCTGCGCGGACAGTCGTGCCAGGTCGTTCATCAGGATCGTCCCCCTCTCGTCGAGCGCCCCGCGGGCGAGCAGCGTGCACACCGCACGCTGGGTCCGCAGGGCGCGGATCTGGTCGTCGATGGCGCGGACGTGCGCGGCGGCGACCTCGTCGACCCCCCGCCGGCGAGCCAGTACCTCGCGCACGTCCTCCAGCCCCATCCCGAGCTCGCGCAGGGTGCGCACGAGATCGAGCCTTGCCACGGCGGCCGCGTCGTAGCGCCGGTATCCCGACCGGCTCCGCTCCGACGGGGGCACCAGCCCCTCGTCCGACCAGAACCGGATCGTCCGGACCGGTACCCCGCTGCGCCGGGCGAGCTGCCCGATGGTCAGCAGTACCGGATGCGCCGCGCCGGTCGCGGAGTGATCATGGATCTGCCGGCCGTCGGGGCCGGCGCTCGTTGCGGTCACGAGAACAGCATCGGGCTTCCAGCCACTGGAGGGTCAAGGGCACGTGCGAATCGGATTCTGCGTCCCGCAGTACGGCGCCGCGGCAGCCCATGTCGAGGACACCATGCGGTTCGCCGCGGGCGCCGAGGAGCGCGGCGCGGCGAGCCTGTGGGCCGGGGACCGGCTGCTCGCCGCCGTCGACCCGCGCGTGGGCTACGGCGGGGGGCCGGGAATTCCCGAGGAGTTCCGCGCCGCGCACGACCCGTTGGCGCTGCTCACCGCGGCTGCCGCCGTCACCTCCCGGGTGCAGCTGGGTACGAGCACGCTGAACGCGCCGTGGTATCCGGCCGCGTTGCTGGCCCGGCACGCGATGACCGTCGACCGGATCAGCGGGGGCCGCCTGCTGCTCGGGCTGGGCAGCGGGTGGTCGCCGGAGGAGTACGACGCGGTCGGGGTGCCGATGCGCGAGCGCGGCGACCGTCTCGACGAGTGCCTCGACGTGCTGGACGCCTGGTGGCACGACGACCCGGTGCAGGTGAAGGGCCGGTTCGCGACGATCGCGCCCTCGCACGTCGCGGTGAAGCCGCACGGCATCCCGGTCTACCTGGCGGGGTTCGCGGAACGGGCCCGGCGCCGGATCGCCGAGCGCGCCGACGGGTTCCTGCCGGTCGTGCTGCCCGGCACGACGGATCTGGACGCCGAGGTGAACACGCCCTGGCAGGCCCTGCGCGACGCCGCCCGGGACGCCGGACGGGACCCGTCGTCGATCGGTGCGGCGCTGCGGGTGAACGCCCGCGCCGAGGACACGGTGGAGGCGATCGGCAAGACCCTGCGCGGGGTGGCGGACCAGACCGGGATCGACCACGCGTTCGTCGACCTGATGTACCTGACCACCGACGCGGACGCCGCGCTGGACCTGGTCTCGGCGATCCTGGACGGGGCGAAGGGCTGACCCGCGCCGTTCCCCAGGGGTCCTGGCGGGCAGTGGCCTCACGGCCGGGTCCCGACGGCCAGGGTCCTGACGGGCGGGCGGGGCCCCGGCGTCGACGGCTCCGGTGCCAGACTGGTCGTCGTGTCCGCTGCACCCCCCGACGCCCTGGAACTCGCGTCACAGGTCTACGAGCTGGTCGCCGCGCGCCCGGCGTCGCTGGTCGCGGCCCTGTCCGCGCTCGTCGTCGTCAGCTGGCTGCCGAGCTGGGGGGCGACCCGGGTCGCGGTGACGATCGCCCACGAGGGCGGGCACGCGCTCGTCGCGGTGCTGGCCGGGCGGGGTCTGGCCGGGATCCGGCTGCACGCCGACACCTCCGGGGTCACCTACTCCACCGGCGCCGGTCGCGGTCCGGGCGTGGTCGTGATGTTCCTGGCGGGCTACATCGCGCCGCCGCTGCTGGGACTCGGCGGCGCGGTGCTGGTGGCCGCCGATCAGGACCAGGTGTGGCTCTGGATCGGCATCGTCGCGCTGGTGGCGACGCTGTTCCAGATCCGCAACCTGTTCGGGGCGCTCGCCGTGCTCCTCAGCGGCGCGATGCTGGCCGTCGTCGCGATCTGGGCGGAGCCGGACCTGCGGACCGGTTTCGCGGCCGCACTGTGCTGGTTCCTGCTCTTCGGCGGTGTGCGGGCGTGCTCGGAGCTGCGCCGCGGCCGTCGTCGCGGGCGGTTGCGGCACTCCGACGCGGATCGTCTCGCCGAGCTCACCCCGATCTCCGGCGCGGTCTGGGCGTCGATGTTCCTGCTGGTCTCGGTACTGGCGACGGCCGCGGCCGCGTGGGTCGTGTTCGCCCCCGCCGGGGCGCGCGCCTGACCGGGCCCAGCCCAGCCCAGCCGAGTGGCCGCAGCCGAACGGGTTTCACCGTCACCGAGCTGCGCGGCGGCGTCAACGACGGGTATCCCACGGATCGTGCCATCGTCGTTCGTCGGCCCCCTCCGACCCGTCGCAGGCGGGGACCGGTGCAAAGATCACTCCATGAGCGACATGGACGACTTCAACAAGAAGATCATCGACGACTTCCGGGCGAACGACGGCAAGGTCGGTCCGCCGTTCGAGGGGGCCACCATGATCCTTGTGCACCACATCGGCGCGAAGAGCGGCACCGAGCGGATCACCCCGCTGATGTGGTTCGCCGACGGCGGCCGCTACGTGATCGTGGCGTCCAAGGCCGGTGCCCCCGACAACCCCGCCTGGTACCACAACCTCGTCGCGCACCCGGACATCACGGTCGAGGTCGGGCACGGCCCGGAGGGTCGCGTCGAGACCCTCGACGTGCACGCCGACGAGCTCACCGGCCCCGGGCGCGAGCGCATCTGGTCGGGGATCACCGAGGCCAATGCCGGGTTCGCGGACTACCAGAAGAAGGTCGAGGGGATCCGCACGATCCCGCTGTTCGCGCTCAGCAAGCGCTGATCCGCCGCTGACGCGTCCGGCGGGGGCCGGCCGCGGAACGTGTCGCGGGGCCCTGGCCCCGCGGCGGGGGGAGCGGTCTGCGAGGCTCGATCGCATGACGATCACGCTCGAGCAGGCCCAGACCATCGCCGCCGCCGCGCTGAAGCACGGCACGGAGAAGGGCTTCAACCCGTTGACCGTGGCGGTCCTCGACCCGGGCGGAGCGATCGTCGCCCTGGCCCGCCAGGACGGCTCCGGCTACATGCGCCCCGACCTCGCGGTCGGCAAGGCGAACGGTGTCCTCGCCCTCGGCATGACCAACCGGGCGATCGCCGCCCGGGCCGCCGACTCGCCGGAGTTCTTCACCTCGGTCGCGAACCTGGCCGGCGGAAAGATCTTCTCGGTGCCCGGTGGCGTGTTCGTGAAGGACTCCGCGGGCACCCTGCTCGGCGCCGTCGGCGTCACCGGCGATGCCTCGCTCAACGACGAGGCCGCGGCAGTGGCCGGAATCGGGGCCGCGGGTCTGGTGGCGGTGACCGGCGCCGAGTGATCCTGAGTACGAGCCGCACCCCCGGGCGACATGGTCAGCCCGGGGGCGCGGAGGTGGCACGCCTCGCGCCGCGCACAGCGACGCTCGTTCGTGCACGTCATCGGGGTCGATGTCCTTCCCGGGCGGGTGTCGGCCCGGTTCGTGTGCACCGTCCGGGGTCTACCTGACTTCGTGGTCAGGTTCCCCAGGCGTGTGATGTGGAACACCGCGGAGAGAAGCTAATCAGCCGGTGTGCGGCCTGTCAACGGCTGAGGGGTCGCTCCTGCGGAACCATCCCCGTGCGGAGCACCGCCGGTCCGGATGGGTCAGCCGCGAGTGAGCGCGGCCGGGTCCGGACGGTGTCGTCGGGCGACCTCCGGGGTGCTAACGGAGCCATCGCCGAGGCAGCCGCGGCATCCGCGGGAAGGGGGTGGATCACCGGACACATGACGACGGTGACCGTCGCCCGGCCGAACGCCCGGAGGAGGGGCGCGTGTCACCCGGCCGGTGCGGCGCGCGTGTTCTCGCATGCCCTGACCGGAGTGCGGGGATACCCTGGACGCGACAGAGGTCGCGGGGGACCCGTTCCTCACATCGTCGTTCCGCTGTTCACGTCCGGCCGGGGGCCGGTGACGAAGGGGAGAAGATCATGATCGGAACGATTATCGGATGGCTCGTCCTCGGACTGGTCGCGGGCTTCATCGCTCGCGCCGTGGTGCCGGGCAAGGACGACATCGGCATCCTGCGCACGATCCTGCTGGGTATCGCCGGCTCCATCGTCGGTGGCCTCGTGGCGAGCATCTTCACCGGCTGGGACGGCTTCTCGCCGTCCGGGTGGATCGGCTCGATCATCGGCGCGATCGTCGTGCTGGTGGTCTACAACAAGGTGACCGGGCGCAAGAAGGTTCAGCGCTAGGACACCCGCTCGACGGCGCCGTCCCGGTCACGATCGGGGCGGCGCTGACGTGTGTGGACGGGCGGTTCGCCCTTCGCCCCCGCCACACCGCGGTGTCAACGGATCCGGGCGACCACCGACGGGAGAGGAACGGCAGGCGTTACCGGCGGTAACGTCGATCGTTGACCCACCAACGCGTGCCGCGCGCCGGGCGTCGAGTGGGAGAACGTGATGGGCGAGAACAGCCGTGGGGCCTCAGCAGGGGCGCGCCGTCTCGTGCGCGTGGTGGCGGGGCTGGCGGCCGCCGTGTGCGCCGTCGCGATCGTGCCGGCCGCGATGGCCGACGAGTCGCCGGTCGGGTTGCAGGGGTCGGCCACCCGCACCTACGTGACGCCCGGCGCGGCCCAGGGGTTCGCCGGAACCTACGACCGGGCGGGCGGCGCCCGCGAGTTCACCGACCGGCTCGGCGCCCCATCCGGGGCCGGGCGCGACGCGCTGGTCCTGCGCACCCCGGGCGACGAGGACAAGGTCATGTTCGCCACCGACCAGGTCGCCGGCCCGTTGGAGCGGTTCCGTTCCAGCAGCTACTACGCCCTGCGAGACCCGGCCTCCACCGCAGACCCGAGCCTTCTCCCGTCGTTCCAGATCGGGGTCGACATCAACGGCGGGACGGTCGAACCGGGCGACGTCTGGGTGCTGACGTTCCGGCCGTCCGGGGGAGCGGCAGGTTCCTGGACCCGGTATGACACCGGCGCCGGCCGGTACTGCATGGTCCAGCAGATCGGTGGCCTCGACGCGTACCGGGCCGGGTGCGACGACGGTGAGCCGATGAGCCTGGACGAGATCATCGCGCAGCATCCCGGCGTCTCGGTCCTGCTCGCGGGGGTGAACCAGGGCGGGGGCAACGGCGGGCTCGTCTCCGCCGTCGACCTGATCCAGGTCGGGTCCAGGACGTTCGACTTCGAGCGGGAGGTACCGGCCTGAGCGGCTGGCACTGCCGTCCGGCGTTCCACGGAAACGGCGGTTGACGTTGCGAGCCGTCCGAAGACGTTCCCGCAGGTCAACCGCCGCTTCCGGGCCTGTCAGCAGGTCACGACGACCTGAGGATTACACGTCGTAGTAGAGCGCGAACTCGTACGGGTGCGGGCGCAGACGCAGCGGGTCGATCTCGTTCTCCCGCTTGTAGGCGATCCAGGTCTCGATCAGGTCCGGCGTGAACACACCGCCGTCGAGCAGGTAGTCGTGGTCGGCCTCGAGGCGGTCGATGACCGCGTCCAGGCTGGCCGGCACCTGCGCGATGTCCTTGGCCTCCTCGGGCGGCAGCTCGTAGAGGTCCTTGTCGATCGGGGCGGCCGGCTCGATCTTGTTCTTGATGC